>DASQIV010000710.1:0-7822 GCA_035631415.1 Pseudoneobacillus sp.
ATACAGGAGTTAAAATGATCGCGATAAGTAATAGTCCCGTTACCATTTTTGTATATTTTTGAAAACTCGAATTTGGTAAAAGCATATCGATAACCGTTGCTAATAAAACAAATAAAATAATGTTGGTTACCCATTCGGTTAAAAATTGCATCTCATCCCTACCTCACCATCATTGTTAAATTTCCAGCTGCGATAATGACCGTTATACTAAGAAAGAACATGAGAGAGACGATGGCTAATGCTGCAAACACATAGATGACACTTTTACTAATAATATCTAAACACGAAATAACTGGACCTCCACCAAGTGGCTGTAAAATGGCTGCAGCAAATTTATAAATAAAGGCTATCATCAATATTTTAATCGCTGGAAAAGCGGCAATTAGAATGAGAATAGCCACACCTGCGATACCAACTGTATTCTTAAGTAGCACAGAGGCATTAATGACCGTATCGGTAGCATCTGTAAAAATCCTCCCTATAACGGGGATAAAATTTCCGGTGATAAATTTGGCGGTTCGAATGGTAACCCCATCCGTGATAGCGGTTGAAGCCCCTTGAACGGAAATAACGCCTAAGAAAACCGTTAAAAACAAGCCCAGTAATCCAATACTCCAATTTCTTAATAAATTGGCAAGCTGACTTACTTTGTAATGCTCTGTTAAAGTGCTGACAATGCTTAATAAAGCAGATAAAAATAACATAGGTAAAACAACATATTGAATAAAAACCCCACTCATATTCATTAAAAAAAGAATAACTGGATGAAAGAACGCTGCAGATATAAGTCCTCCCGAGGATGCTATTAATGCTAAAAGCAATGGTATTAAAGCCAAAATAAAGGAGCTCATGGTATTAATGGTATCCTTGGTATACTCGATAGCGATATGAAAGCTATTTAAGGCAATAATCATCAGTACCATAAAAACAATTGCATAGGCGACTTTACTGATTGTGCTTTTCTCAAAGGAGTTTTGCAAAGTTTGTAGGAACATACTGAGAACGGTCAATAAAATTAATGATCCAAGTAACTTTCCATTCATAATAAATTCTTGAAAAGCAAACTTGAACATTCCTGAAAACCATTGCTTGAAAGAAAATTGTTTTTCTCCTTTTATAAAGTCATATAAACTTCCTTTTTGACTTTCAGGTAAAAATCCACCATATTGATGGGTTATATCCTCCCAATATTGCTTTAACTCTTCAATATTTAAACTTTCAAGTTGAGACTCAACCAGTTGTTGTGGTGTTTGAGGTGGATCACCTTGGCTTGTCTGTGATGAAGCTTGGACAACTGGAATGAATAATAGAGAAAGAAAGACAATGACGATAACTAGGAACGGTAGCCGATTTTGCTTCATTTTTTCACCTCATAATTAGAAAAGCATTTGGCGCCAATGTTAGTATTTTTTTATGCTTAGTTCGGTATTAATTGAATGATTGTTTCAATTAATACTGTTAAGATTGGGATGGCCATGGCCAAGATAATAATCTTCCCGCCCAATTCTATCTTTGATGCAATCGCTCCTTGTCCAGCATCTTTTGTTATTTGTGAAGCAAACTCCGCTATATAGGCAATCCCGATAATCTTTAATATGGTTTCAACATATACTAGGTTCACATTTGCATTTGTAGCGATTCTTTGAAGCATTTGAATAATTTCATAGATTTGATCAACCAAGAATAAAAAGATGGCACAACCTACAAAAACTATTAATAGAAACGCAAAATTGGGTTTTTGTTCTTTTATAATTAATGCTAAAAAGGTAGATACTAGTGCGACTCCAACTATTTGCAAAATTTCAATGGCAGGAATCCTCCTTTAACCTTGAAATAAAAATACAGATTTAATTTTTTGAAATAAGTCATCCACAATTGAAGCAACCATAAACAAAATATATATGAATCCAAAGAGGGTTACCCATTGGGCATATTCCTTTTTTCCTACCTGATCCAAAATGGTATGCAAAAAAGCAACTACGATCCCCACCCCGGCAATTTTAAAAATGATATCTACCTCTAAACCCATTGTTTCTCCTCCTATAGCTACATCAGTAAGATGATCAGTAATAACCCTGATAGAAATCCTAGACTTTTAACCATTTTTTCATATTTGGCTTGTTTCTCCCTCGCTTCTATTTCTTCTCTTTCTAAGTGGGTCAAGGTAAGCATAATATGCTTTTGCTGGGAAGCCCGGTCATGTCGCCCTAGCGTTTCACCAAATTGCTTCATGATTTCGAATTCTGATTGCTTAAAAGCGGTAAACTTCCATATCTCTTTTAAACTTTCTTCCCAGGCATCTTTTACGGTTGTATCTGAGTCAGTAAGCTTTTTGGAAAATGATTCAAAAAACCAGGAAATTGGTTTTGTCAATTGAGTAGATAACCTTCTTGCTGCTTCATGTAAAGGTGTATGCCCATACATGATTTCTGCTTCTAGTGATTGGAGGGCTGATTTTAAAAGTCTCAATTGTCTTGGCCTTTCACTTAAATGTCTAGATGCTTCAAAACCCGTCCAAGTGGTGGCGACAATAATGAATATTGCCCCAATTACTTTCATCATTTAGGTCACTCTCACTTTACTTGAAATCTCTTTACCATATTTGTCTTTTATTTTTGTGATTGTTCCAGGTCCTTTTTGACGGCTTAATTCTATATAGCGTTGGAAAATTCCCTGTTCTAGAATCATTTGTAAACTGGGACGTTTTTGGATTTCTTCAAGAGATTCCCCATGTGTAGTCATCATAAGTTTTATTCCAGCATTCACTGCTTCGAGTATTGCTTCTGAATCTTCTAATCTTCCAATCTCATCGACAACTAAGACTTGTGGACTCATGGAACGAATCATCATCATCATACCTTCAGCCTTAGGGCACGCATCCAATACATCTATCCTCGGTCCAAACGTAAGTTGCGGTATTCCATTTACACATCCGGCAATTTCTGACCTTTCATCTACAATTCCTACTTTCTGTGAAGGAATCGCGCGTAGCTGGTCTCCAGTTGAAACAACTCTTGCAATATCTCGTAGTAATGTCGTTTTCCCCGTTTGTGGTGGGCCTATAATCATTGTATGCATCCAATTTTGATCAAAGAGAAATGGTACAAGCGGATCAGCAATTCCAATCTTTTCTTTTGCTATACGAATGTTAAACGATGAAATATCTCTAATTGCTTTCACTTTTCCCGATTCTAAAATCACTTTACCGGCTAGTCCCACTCTATGTCCGCCATCGATCGTGATATAACCACGACGGAGTTCCTCTTCTAAAGCGTAAATAGAATGATGACTTATTTTGTTTAATAAATGAATTCCATCTTCTGGTAATACCGTATAGGGAAGAAAAATCGATCTTCCGCCCATGGTCACCTCAATTGGTCGATTAATCCGAATACGAATTTCCTCAATCTCTATTTTTTGTGAAGGAGGGATCAGCTGAATGTGTTCAATAATATTTTTCGGTAAAAAAGATAGGACTGTTTCCATAGTATTCCTCCTTACTAGTCAGTCTTTCATTGAATAAAAAACCTTATTAAAATGTATGCCTGCCTGGACACAATATGACTTTCTTTTTGGACAAATAGTGTGAATATATTAATGTTATGAATTTTTATTGTCATAGAATGATTACCTGTAGTCGTAAATAAATATATAAGGAAGAAAAAGGGAGGAGATAGCATTGTATTACAACTATCCAATTTCAACGGCCTATCGAAACCAAATGGATTCATCAGAAAGTAAAAATGTCATAAAAGTAAACGGGGAAGGAACGGTAACAGCTGTACCCAACCAAGCTTCTGCAACAATTGGTGTCATTACTGAAGGAAAAGACTTAACGTTAGTACAACAACAAAATTCAGAGACTATTACAAGAGTAGTTAATGTTCTTGATACCTTTAATATTCCTAGAACAAATATTCAAACCTTTGATTATCATGTGGATTCACAATATGACTATGTAGATGGTAAACAACTATTTCGAGGATATAGAGTACAAACTCTATTAAAGATAACGATTAATGAAGTAAAGGAACTAGGGAGAGTGATTAATAGTATCATTGAAGCAGGTGCAAACTATGTTTCAAATGTTCAATTTACTGTATCAAACCCAAATGAATATTATTTACGTGCCTTAAAAAAGGCTATGAAAAATGCACACGAAAAAGCAGAGACAATTGTTTTAAATTTAAAGGTCAAATGGAATTCTATTCCATTTAGAATTGAGGAACTTGGAAGAGAATCTGGACCCATTCAACCTCAATTAACGTTTGTTAAAGGAGCGACTTCAGAACAGTTCCAGCCTGGTATACTTCAATTTAAAGCTGCAATGTCCGTAAAATACTATTACTACTGAAAAGGATAAGATTAGGGTGAGAAACCTCTAATATTTCTCCTATTAATTTTTTTAGCGGAAATTGAGCAATAAAATAACCCCTCACTATAAAAGTGAAGGGTTCATTTAATGTCAGCTACTATGCACGAGATACGTAACTTGATTCAACTGTGTTAATAATTAAGCGATCTCCAATATTAACAAAGAACGGAACTTGTACTGTTAATCCTGTTTCAACAGTAGCTGGTTTTGTACCACCTGAAGCAGTATCACCTTTAATTCCTGGTTCAGTGTCAGTTACTTCTAATTCTACCGTATTAGGAAGTTCAACTCCTAAAGATTCACCATGATATAACATAATATGAACATCCATATTTTCTTTTAAAAACTTCAATTCATATTCGATGCTAGTTGCTGGTAATTCGATTTGTTCATAAGATTCTTGGTCCATGAACACATGTTGATCACCATTTGCATATAGGTATTGCATTTTTCGATTATCAATTTGTGCTTTAGCTACTTTTTCACCAGCACGAAATGTTTTTTCTTGGATAGCGCCTGTACGAAGATTACGAAGCTTTGAACGTACAAAAGCCGCACCTTTCCCCGGTTTTACGTGTTGGAAATCAATAACGCGCCAGATTCCATTATCCACTTCAATTGTTAAGCCTGTACGAAAATCGTTTACAGATGTCATGCTCATACTAATTTTCCTCCTAATTTTGTCATTATAGAATAATGAGCTCTTTTGTTGAATGAGTTAATGTTTCGTTGTGGTTTTCAGTGATCAAGGTATCATCTTCAATTCGGACACCGCCAAGGCCTGGAATATAAATACCAGGTTCGACTGTTACAACCATACCAGGTTCAAGGATAATATCAGACTTAGAAGATAACGCAGGACCTTCATGAACCTCTAAACCAATACCATGGCCTGTAGAATGTCCAAAATATTCTCCGTACCCTTTTTCAGTAATATAATCTCTTGTTAAAGCATCAGCTTGTTTGCCTGTCATACCTGGTTTAATACCAGCCATACCTTTAAGTTGCGCTTCTAATACAATATCATAAATATCTTTTAGCTTTGCATTAGGTTCGCCTACTGCAACAGTACGGGTAATGTCTGAAACGAACCCTTTG
Organism: Pseudoneobacillus sp.; assembly: GCA_035631415.1. Taxonomy (GTDB): domain Bacteria; phylum Bacillota; class Bacilli; order Bacillales; family Cytobacillaceae; genus Pseudoneobacillus. The sequence goes on from DASQIV010000710.1 coordinate 5,474, forward strand.
TAATAAGCACCAAAATCTAATGTAACAAAATCACCTGTCTCAATGACCTTATCGCTTGCTACACCATGTGGTAGAGCAGAACGATAACCAGAAGCAACAATAATATCAAAGGATGAAGATGTTGCTCCAGCCTTTCTCATAAAGAACTCTAGTTCATTCGAAACTTCAAGCTCCGTTTTACCTGGTTGAATGAAGTCAAGAATATGTTTAAATGCAGCATCTGCAATGTCTGCTGCTTCCTTTAATATCTTAATCTCTGAATCAGTCTTAATCAAGCGTAACTTTTCAACTAATCCCGAAACAGGGACTAACTCACCTTCGACGGCTTTTTCATATGCTCGATAGGAAGAAAAGGTTACGTGGTCCTGTTCAAACCCAAGTTTTTTAATTCCTAATTTTTTTGCCTGGGTAGCAATTTCTTCGATAATAGTACCTGTATGTTGAACAACTTCAAATCCCTGACACTGTTTTGTTGCTTGCTCCACATATCTAAAATCTGTTATAAAAAGAGCTTTATCATTACTTATTAATACGACCCCAGCAGACCCGGTAAAATTGGTTAAATAGCGACGATTATATGTACTTGCAACTAGAATTCCGTCAATCCCAAGTTTTTCGAAACTAGATCTTAATTTTTCTAACTTTACCATTTGTGTTATCCCCTCTCCATATTTAGAGCCAGTAATGCAAGCTCATATCCCTTTATTCCAAACCCAACGATTTGTCCAGCAGTTACAGGCGCAATAACTGATTTATGCCGGAATTCTTCTCGAGCGTGGATGTTTGATATATGTACTTCGACTACCGGAATGGTAATCCCTGCAATCGCATCCCGAATGGCATAACTCGTATGCGTATACGCACCAGGATTTAAAATAATTCCGGAGTATCCTTGAAAAAATGCTTCATGAATTTGATCAATTAAATCACCTTCGTGATTTGATTGATAACAATCCACTTCAAATCCTACTGTTTGTCCTAATGTAATGACATTTTTCTCAATATCCTTTAATGTTGTTTCCCCATAAATCCCCGGTTCACGTTTACCAAGTAAATTTAGATTGGGGCCATTTAATAAAAGTATTTTTTTCATAAGCCCCCCATTAAAAAATTCAATATCTAAAAAAAACAAAATGTGAAAAAAGAATGCCCTAAAAGACATTCTAACACAATTTATTTCATTAGGACTACTAATCCCATGTAGGTCTTGCTTCTTTTTCTTTTTCCTTTGATTGTTTTGTTTTTCTTATTTCACTCTCTTCATAGGAAATCGAATAACCAATAAATACACCTAAAAGAACGTATATGCATAAAGAAGTAACGAATGTATTTTTGTCTAGTTCTCCAAAAGGAGGAATACCTGGGAAAATTGGATTTAAGACAAGAAAGACTAAAAGAAATAAAATAATGCCATATCCTATACCGACTAACATATGAGATAGTTTTCTAAGGGTAAAATAATATACTAAAGCTACACCAATAGAAAGCATTCCAATTAACAATATCGATATGACAATTCACAACCATCCTTGCTTCCAGGCACCGATTGTCCATGGTCCAAGAATAACATTGGGAGAGATTTTGGTAAAATGAAAAACATAGGCCAAATAGGAGATAGAACTCCAGAAAATGCCTCCAAATAAACCTGTTACGACTGACAAGCCCAATAGTGACATAGGCTTTTCATGTTGTTCTTGTTCTAGCTTATTTTTACCTTTAGCCATACTACACCTCCGACTTTTCATTACTAAAGTAAATTTTTTTCGATTACCCTTGTATTATTATTTGCATAAAATATGAAATTATTTAGGGATTAGAAATCACAATATTATATTTTCTTTCGTCTTTTCTAGAGGTTTTCTTAAACTTCTAGTAGAATATAGCTATAGGCAAAAAAATTTCTAAATTCTGTCTTACTAATCGAAAGAGAAGAACCTCGATCAGAAACTGAAGCTAGAATAAATAATTTAAAGTAGGTTGGTGTTCATACATTATGTCAAATCAACAAAAACCTGTATATGGCGGTCAAGCTGTAGTAGAAGGTGTCATGTTTGGTGGAAAACATCATACGGTTACAGCCATTCGTCGCAAAGACAAAAGCATTGATTATTATCATCTGCCAAGAGAATCAAAGCCATTGTTTACATCCATAAAAAAAATTCCATTTCTTCGCGGAATTGTAGCCATTATTGAAGCAAGTGCAAACGGCTCTAAACATTTGAACTTTTCAACTGAACGCTTTGATGTAGACCCAAATGATGACCAGGTTATCCATAAACAAGAGGTTTCCAAGATCCAAATGTTTTTAGGTGTAGCAGCAATTGGAGTGATATCGTTTTTATTTGGTAA
>DASQIV010000711.1:0-6676 GCA_035631415.1 Pseudoneobacillus sp.
GACTAGAGCTAAAAAAGTTCTGTACGAATTGTAATAAACATACTGTTCATCGTGAAACAAAGTAAGAAGATAGATGCTAAAGAGAATTGTGTATTCCGATTTGTTGGGGGTTAAATAATGCAACGATTGATAAATTTTTTCCGCGATGTCGTTAGAGAGATGAAAAAAGTAAGTTGGCCAAAACGTAAAGAGTTAACTCGTTATACCATTACAGTTATGGCAACAGTTGCTTTTATGGCTGTCTTTTTTGCGGTGCTAGATTTAGGAATTTCTGAGTTAATCCGTCTGATTCTTGAATAACCATTGGTAGGTTATGGTATAATGGAAAATGAATGAAACAAACTGATTAAAGCCCGTCTAACGGGTTTTTTCATTTGGCTAAAAATTAATTAATTTTAAACAAGTGTGGATGTCAAAAGATATCTTCGGAATCCAGCTCCATCCGTGAAGAAAGTACTTCATTTCTTCCTGACTAGCCCCTCGAGGGAAGAAGAAAAATCATTTCTTCCTTGGTTTGAGGAACATTTGCTTGTCGGGGCTGAACGAGGCTCTTCCGCATCTTGTTATAATAGGGAGGGAAGGACGTTATCGTCCCCTTGAATGGAAAAGAATTGGTATGTAGTACACACGTACTCTGGTTATGAAAATAAGGTAAAAGCAAACCTAGAGAAGCGTGTGGAATCGATGGGAATGCAAGATAAAATCTTTAGAGTGGTCGTTCCTGAAGAAGAAGAAACAGATTTCAAAAACGGCAAAAAGAAAGTGGTTAAACGTAAAGTATTTCCAGGTTATGTCTTAGTAGAAATCGTGATGACAGATGATTCTTGGTATGTAGTACGTAATACCCCTGGTGTAACAGGTTTCGTTGGATCTGCAGGTTCAGGCTCAAAGCCAACGCCATTATTACCAGATGAAGTGAATTTTATCTTAAAACGCATGGGTGTAGAAGAAAGACGTATTGATGTAGATTTTACTCTTGGTGAGACGGTTCAAGTAAAAGAAGGTCCGTTTGCAAACTTTACAGGTACGATTGAAGAGATGGATAAAGACAAAGCGAAGCTTAAAGTTTTAGTCAATATGTTTGGTCGTGACACCCCTGTAGAACTTGATTTTACACAAATTGAAAAAATATAACCTGAAAAAACTTGAAATCATTTTAAAAAAATGTTAATATTTCATAGGTCAGTATGTCTCGGACAAAGAGACTGGACAATTATGTAAAGTTCTTTATTTTTATATAAAGAAAATTGTTGAGTGGGAGGGTAAAAACCCTATTACCACATCACGGACTTTAAGGAGGTGTGTCTCGTGGCTAAAAAAGTAATTAAAGTTGTTAAATTACAAATTCCTGCTGGAAAAGCAAATCCGGCGCCACCAGTTGGTCCTGCATTAGGTCAAGCAGGTGTTAATATCATGGGATTCTGTAAGGAATTCAACGCTCGTACAGCTGATCAAGCTGGATTAATCATCCCTGTTGAAATCACGGTTTTTGAAGACCGTTCATTTACATTTATTACGAAAACTCCTCCTGCTGCTGTATTGTTAAAAGTAGCGGCTGGAATTCAGTCTGGTTCTGGTGTACCAAACCGTAATAAAGTAGCAACAGTTAAGCGTAGCACAGTACGCGAGATTGCTGAACAGAAAATGCCTGACTTAAATGCAGCTAGCGTTGAAGCAGCTATGCGCATGGTAGAAGGTACTGCACGCAGCATGGGTATTGTTATCGAAGACTAATCCATGTTGGAGTATTAGGTTGTTTGATTAGGGTTGCGGGGAGTGAAGTAGTTCTACTCGCAACCTTTATTCGTGGGAGGTTATTCCGCTAAAACCACAATTTAGGAGGATTTTATAATGGCTAAAAAAGGTAAGAAGTATTTAGAAGCTGTAAAGCTTGTAGATCGTTCTAAAGCATATCCAATTGGAGAAGCGATTGAACTTGCAAAGAAAACTAACTTTGCTAAATTCGACGCAACTCTAGAAGTAGCTTTCCGTCTAGGAGTAGATCCTAAGAAAGCTGACCAACAAATCCGTGGAGCAGTTGTGCTTCCAAACGGAACTGGTAAAGTTCAACGCGTTTTAGTTTTTGCTAAAGGCGAAAAGGTAAAAGAAGCAGAAGCAGCTGGCGCTGACTTTGTAGGCGATTCTGAATATATCACAAAAATCCAACAAGGTTGGTTCGATTTTGATGTAATCGTTGCTACTCCTGATATGATGGGTGAAGTTGGTAAATTAGGTCGTGTATTAGGACCAAAAGGTTTAATGCCAAACCCTAAAACAGGCACTGTTACTTTTGATGTAACAAAAGCTGTTAATGAAATTAAAGCTGGTAAAGTTGAATACCGTGTTGACAAAGCTGGAAACATCCACGTGCCAATCGGAAAAGCATCTTTTGAAGACCAAAAGCTTGTTGAAAACTTTAACACTGTTTTCGAAACATTGTTAAAAGTAAAACCTTCTGCTGCAAAAGGAACATACATGAAGAACGTTTCTGTTACTTCAACTATGGGACCTGGAGTAAAGGTTGACCCTTCAACAGTTACTGTAAAGTAATTAAGTTAGGTTTTTATAACCAAAAACAACCAATTGACTTTTACAAAACAACAAGATATAATAATTTTTGTTGTTTGAAAATATATAACATTTGTACCGCAGACAGTAGGGGCTAACGCTTAAAAATCCTACCGAGGTTAATTGATAGAAACCAGTTCGTTTATTGACGAATCTTTTATCTGCCTCCATGTCCGTTGAAAGCATGGAGGTTTTTATTTGCTCGGTATGAATGTAGTAAAACTACAGGAGGTGTTATAAATGAGCAGCGCTATCGAAACTAAAAAACAAATCGTAGACGAAATCGCAGAAAAGCTAAAAACTAGTAAATCAACGATCGTAGTTGACTATCGTGGTTTAACTGTAGCTCAAGTTACAGAACTTCGTAAGCAATTACGTGAAGCTGGTATCGATTTCAAAGTTTACAAAAACTCTATGGCTCGCCGTGCAGCTGATGCTGTTGAGTTATCAGGTTTAAATGCGGCTCTTACAGGCCCTAACGCTATCGCTTTCAGTAATGAAGACGTAGTAGCACCTGCGAAAATCCTAAACGATTTCGCTAAAAAGAATGATGCACTTGAAATTAAAGCTGGTGTAATCGAAGGAAATATCGCGACTGTTGAAGAAGTGAAAGCTCTTGCAGAACTTCCATCACGCGAAGGTTTACTTTCTATGTTACTCAGCGTTCTTCAAGCTCCTATCCGCAATCTTGCACTTGCAACAAAAGCGGTGGCAGATCAAAAGGAAGAACAAGGCGCGTAATTTAACATTATTGGTTTTACCATAACAAACAAATTTAAGGAGGAAATCTTATCATGACTAAAGAACAAATCATTGAAGCAGTTAAATCTATGACTGTTTTAGAACTAAACGACCTAGTAAAAGCAATCGAAGAAGAATTTGGCGTAACTGCAGCTGCTCCTGTAGCAGTAATGGCTGGTGGCGGTGCTGCTGCTGTTGAAGAAAAAACTGAATTTGACGTTGTACTTGCTAGCGCAGGCGACCAAAAAATTAAAGTTATCAAAGTTGTACGTGAACTTACAGGTCTTGGTCTTAAAGAAGCGAAAGATCTTGTTGATAACACTCCAAAGCCAGTTAAAGAAGGCGTTTCTAAAGAAGAAGCTGAAGAAATCAAAGCTAAACTTGAAGAAGTTGGAGCTAACGTTGAAGTTAAGTAATCCAAGTATGAGAAAGCTCGCTTAATAGCGAGCTTTTTTCCTCTACATATCTTTTTTACACAAAAGACCATGCGCTTTTGAATAAAACCTCGAAATTCTTCTATAACACCTTCGGAGGTGGCGGAAATGACTGAACATTATTATTCCAAAGAACAAAAAGTTGAGAGTGATCCTCTTTATTGGAGTTTTCATTTAAGAAACCATTCTTTTCGTTTTAAAACAGATAACGGTGTTTTTTCTAAGAAAGAGGTCGATTTTGGGTCAAGACTTTTGGTTGAGTCCTTTTACTTTCCGGATATGAATGGGGATATACTAGATGTTGGTTGTGGCTATGGTCCAATAGGTCTATCTATTGCAAAAGATGATGAAAGCAGACAAGTGCATATGGTGGATGTAAATGAGAGAGCACTTTCGTTGGCGAATGAAAATGCGCAGCTTAATCAAATATCGAATGTTTCAATCTATGAAAGTTATTGTTTAGATGGGGTTGTTGAAGATAAATTTGCAGCGATCCTAACCAATCCACCAATCCGAGCGGGGAAAAAGGTTGTTCATCAAATACTTCAACAGAGTTATGACCATTTGGTATTAGGTGGAGAGTTATGGGTAGTTATTCAAAAGAAGCAAGGAGCCCCTTCGGCGATTGAATTACTTGAAGGTATTTTCGATGAGGTTGAGGTAATTGAGAAGAAAAAGGGCTATTTTATTATTAAGGCAACAAAATAATTGACGTAAGAATACCCCTATGTTAATATTATAAAATGCCAACAAAGTATATTCTTGATAATTACTAAATTAAACATTCTTTGTATAAATTTGGTTTTTGTCGGGAATGCTAATAAAATAATAGTGTAAATCTGAAAATGTGGTTTTTTAGCTTAAAAACCCTTTTTCTTTTTGTCTTATGGATACGGTTATTAGGTATCTATAGGATTGAATAGAGCAAAAGCAATTATAACGCTTGATTTGAGGGGTGAATCAGTTGACAGGACAACTAGTTCAATATGGACGACACCGCCAACGGAGAAGTTATGCGCGAATCAGTGAAGTTTTAGAATTACCAAATTTGATTGAAATTCAAACCTCTTCCTATCAATGGTTTCTTGATGAGGGTTTGCGTGAAATGTTCCAGGATATTTCACCAATTGAAGACTTTACTGGTAACCTATCGCTTGAGTTTATTGATTACAGTCTTGGCGAACCAAAATATTCCGTTGAGGAATCTAAAGAACGAGATGTCACATATTCAGCACCATTGCGTGTGAAAGTGCGTCTTATCAACAAGGAAACTGGAGAAGTAAAAGATCAAGATGTTTTCATGGGAGATTTTCCTTTGATGACAGAAACTGGTACATTCGTGATCAATGGAGCTGAACGTGTTATCGTTTCTCAGCTTGTTCGTTCACCGAGTGTTTATTTCAGTGGAAAAGTTGATAAAAACGGTAAAAAAGGATTTACCGCTACGGTTATACCTAATCGTGGTGCATGGCTTGAATATGAGACAGATGCGAAAGATGTAGTATATGTTCGAATCGATCGTACTCGGAAACTACCCGTTACGGTTCTTTTGCGTGCTCTCGGGTTCGGCTCTGATCAAGAAATCATCGAATTGATTGGAGATAATGAATATCTTCGAAATACTTTAGAAAAAGACAACACAGAAGGCACTGATAAAGCACTATTAGAAATTTATGAGCGACTTCGCCCGGGTGAACCACCTACTGTTGATAATGCGAAAAGCTTATTAATCTCAAGATTTTTCGACGCTAAGCGTTATGACTTAGCAAGTGTTGGTCGTTATAAAATTAACAAAAAGCTTCATATCAAAAATCGTCTGTTCAATCAACGAGTGGCAGAATCTCTTGTTGACCCAGAAACAGGTGAAATCATCGTAGAAAAAGGTACGATTTTAGATCGACGCACACTCGATAAAGTTCTACCATACTTAGAAAATAACCATATTGGTTACAAAACTTCTCAACCTTCAGGCGGAGTAGTTGAGGATGCAATTACGTTACAATCTATTAAAATCTACGCTCCGTATGATGAAAATGAGAAGGTTATCAATGTTATTGGGAATGCCTATGTGGAAGAGCAAGTGAAAAACATTACACCTGCTGATATCATGGCTTCCATTAGCTACTTCTTTAATTTATTACATGCAGTTGGAGATACGGATGACATTGACCATTTAGGAAATCGTCGTCTACGTTCTGTTGGAGAATTATTGCAAAATCAATTCCGTATCGGTTTATCTCGTATGGAACGTGTTGTAAGGGAAAGAATGTCTATTCAAGATACTGCTACCATTACTCCGCAGCAGTTAATTAACATTCGTCCTGTAATAGCATCAATTAAAGAATTCTTTGGTAGCTCACAGTTATCTCAGTTTATGGATCAAACAAATCCATTAGCTGAATTAACACATAAACGTCGACTATCAGCATTAGGACCAGGGGGATTAACTCGTGAACGTGCAGGATTTGAAGTGCGTGACGTTCATTATTCTCACTATGGTCGTATGTGTCCGATTGAGACTCCTGAGGGACCAAACATCGGATTAATTAACTCGTTATCATCATATGCAAAAGTAAATCGATTTGGGTTTATTGAAACACCATACCGTCGGGTTGATCCTGAAACAGGTAAAGTGACTGCACGAATCGACTACTTAACAGCAGATGAACAGGATAATTATGTTGTTGCACAGGCGAATTCACGCCTAGGTGACGATGGAACATTCTTAGATGAAGATATCGTTGCGCGTTTCAGAGATGAAAACGTAGTTGTAAATCGTGAACGAATTGATTATATGGATGTATCGCCAAAGCAGGTTGTATCTGCAGCGACTGCGTGTATTCCTTTCTTAGAAAATGATGACTCCAACCGTGCCTTAATGGGAGCGAACATGCAACGACAAGCTGTACCATTAATGCAACCGGAAGCTCCAC
>DASQIV010000712.1:0-3507 GCA_035631415.1 Pseudoneobacillus sp.
TTTTTATCTTTTTAAAATAGATTAATAAAGTGATTGATATTAAGAGTAACTCTAAGTCTGACTCTAAAATACGATCAATTTTTGCTTTAACGATACAAAATCAATCATTTAAGACCCCAATTCGTCAATTTTAGTTGCAAATTCACTCAAATATCCTGTTCACTTAACTCTTATAAGAATACAGATCACACACCAAGGCCCCCTGCACACAGGGGGCATTTTTTTAATCATACTTCTCAGCTTTCTCTGAAAGCTTGTTACCAGGATTATTTAGATCAAATTCAGATGATACTCCTGTGTATGGTCCACGGAACATGTCACCAGTTGCTAGTATTTTTCCATCTGGTGCTTCAAATAGAGGTACTCGTTCTTCTGCTCCTGCTTGTTTTAATAAAAATTCTTCCTCTTTATTAGCCATTATTACACCACCTGCAAATTTCTAATTAACTTTATTTGTTTTATTTTGTCTAATTTCCTTTAGTTTTATGTCGGATTCGATAGAATAGGCTCATTTCTTCTCACAATTGCTATTTTTAGCTCAGTTATTGTCTGAAAGTATTTCAAGGAATTCTTTGTGAAAACAAGAATAATACAAGAAAGAGCTAGAATACTTTTCAAAGGAATACTTTTAAATATAATTTGTTCAACGGTACCTTGCTATAGAATAGCCTTTTTTTATTGGCTCTCTTATCTGTACTAAGATTCTATTATTTATTCTCAAATGAACATGCGTGCTGATTTTATTAGAAGCTTAGGAATTTTTCTATATAAGGATGGGGAGAAGAGTGGTATTGAGTACATTGTATCCAACTGATTTTCAAATGCATTTATTTCATGAAGGAACTTTTTATCAAAGCTATCAATTGTTTGGTTCACACATTTTATATGACGATAATCATATGGTTACTCGATTTTGCGTATGGGCACCAAATGCTCGAATTGTCAGACTTATCGGTGATTTTAATAATTGGAATGGAACTGAACACTCCTTACATAGAGTTAATAAAGAAGGTATCTGGATGTTGATTGTTCCTGAAAATTTAGAAGGTTGTTTATATAAATTTGAAATCATTTCTTCAGAAGGTCAAACACTACGAAAATCGGATCCATTTGCTTTTTGGTCTGAAGTAAGACCAAACACAGCATCAGTTGTTTATTCAGTAAAAGATTACCAGTGGAGCGATTCTAAATGGCTGAAAATAAAGGAAAAGGCCAATAGTCTTTCGCAACCCGTAATTATCTATGAATTGCATATGGGAACATGGAGGAAAAAGGATAATGGTGATTTTTTAACTTATACAGAGATGGCTAATGAGTTAATTCCTTATGTTATAGAGCACGGATTTACTCATATTGAACTATTGCCTCTTGTCGAGCACCCGCTCGACGCCTCATGGGGATATCAAGGTACAGGGTACTATTCTCCTACAAGTCGTTATGGAACGCCAGATGAATTGAAGTATTTTATTGATCAATGTCATCAAAACGGAATAGGAGTAATTCTAGACTGGGTTCCAGGTCACTTTTGCAAAGATGAACATGGTTTATATCAATTTGATGGTACACATCTATATAGTTATGAACATCAGCTTGATCGAGAAAATGAGGTGTGGGGGACAGCCAACTTTGATTTAGGTAAACCAGAGGTAAATAGCTTCCTTATTTCTAATGCAATTTATTGGATGGAAAATTTTCATATTGATGGTTTCCGGTTAGATGCGGTTGCAAACATTATTTATTGGCCAAATTCCAATGATAGTAAACCAAATCCATTTGGACTCAATTTTCTAAAAAAACTTAATCAAGTCATTAAAGAATATGATCATACTACCTTGATGATTGCAGAAGATTCTACTGATTGGCCACAGGTTACAGCACCAATACATTATGAAGGCCTAGGATTCCAATATAAATGGAATATGGGTTGGATGAATGACATGCTGGAGTATATGAAAACACCGTCAAATTTAAGGCATCAATCACATCAGAAGGTGACATTTTCGCTGTTATATGCCTTTAGTGAAAATTTTGTTCTTCCTTTCTCACATGATGAAGTCGTTCATGGGAAGCGTTCACTATTAAACAAAATGCCAGGTGATTATTGGCAGAAGTTTGCTCAATTACGATTGCTATTAGGATATATGATGGCACACCCTGGAAAAAAACTTTTATTTATGGGTTTTGAGCTTGCTCAATTTGATGAATGGAAGGACAAAGAACAACTAGATTGGAAACTTATGGAATATGACATGCACAAAAAATTAAATGCATATGTTAAAGAATTAATTAAGTTATATAAGCGTTCGAGGCCACTTTATGAATTGGATTATTTACAAAGTGGATTTGAATGGATCGATGTTCATAACAGTGATCAATCTGTTTTTTCTTTTGTAAGAAAAGGAAAAAAAGAAGATGACTTCTATATCATCATTTGTAATTTTACAGAAAAAACCTATTCCAATTATAAGGTTGGAATACCGTTTGAATATCAATATCGAGAACTATTTAATAGTGACCACGAGGAGTTTGGCGGAAGTGGTCATGTAAATAAAAAAGTATTAACAGTTAACAATGAAGTGTTTCATGGAAGACCATATCATATTCAAATGAATGTTCCGCCATTTGGAATCTCTATTTTACGACCGGTTAAGACAAGGAAGGAGAGGAAAGGCAGTGGGAAAGAAAAAGTGCGTAGCCATGCTTCTAGCAGGGGGAAAAGGGAGTAGACTTTATTCCCTTACAAAAACGTTAGCAAAGCCAGCGGTACCATTTGGGGGAAAATATCGAATTATCGATTTTACATTAAGTAATTGTACAAATTCTGGTATCGATACGGTGGGAGTTTTAACACAATATCAACCACTTCTTTTAAATTCTTATATTGGAATTGGAAGTGCTTGGGATTTAGATCGTATGGATGGAGGAGTAACGGTTTTACCACCTTATAGTGAGTCCTCTGATGTGAAATGGTATACAGGAACCGCAAGTGCAATTTATCAAAATATGAACTATCTTGGGCAGTATGAACCTGAGTATGTCCTTATTTTATCAGGTGACCATATCTACAAAATGAATTATGAGTTTATGTTGGATTACCATATTGAAAAGAACGCGGATGTAACAATTTCTGTTATTGAGGTTCCTTGGGTTGAGGCAAACCGATTTGGAATTATGAATACGGACGAGGATTTAAGAATTACAGAATTTGAAGAGAAACCTGATGAACCTAAAAGCAATCTTGCCTCAATGGGAATATATATATTTCGTTGGGATGTTTTGAAGGAATTTTTAGATAGAGACGATGCAAACCCAGCATCTAGCCATGATTTTGGTAAGGATGTTATCCCACTTTTACTGAAAGAAAATAAAAATATGTTTGCTTATCCTTTTAAGGGATATTGGAAAGATGTAGGAACAGTTCAAAGTTTATGGGAAGCCAATATGGATTTATTAGATGAGGAATGTGAATTAAATCTTTTTGATTATACTTGGCGTATTTATTCAGTC
>DASQIV010000713.1:0-2782 GCA_035631415.1 Pseudoneobacillus sp.
CTATCCTTCGGAGCAACATCGTTTACACGTTTGCCATCAATAGAGAAATCACCTTGTGAAATTTCCTCAAGACCTGCAATCATACGTAAAGTTGTAGATTTACCACATCCAGATGGACCAACAAATACGATAAACTCTTTATCTTGAATGTGTAAGTTGAAATCAGAAACAGCTGTTACTTTGTTATCATAAATTTTATAAATATGTTCTAATTTTAATTCAGCCATGTTAAGTGCCTCCTAATTAAGAAATCGTTTTCATAGTGTTAGTGTACAGAAAAAAAACATTTTCTTATATGGACAAAATGCACAAATTTTACTTCCTGTTTTTTATGCATTTTGTCAGTCAGAATATTCAAATACAATACATGCTAGATAAACTGTAATTCCTGAATAAAATTCTTTTAAAGGAATACCTGTTTTTTCCGTGAATTTATCTAGTCGATACTGTAAGGTATTTCTATGTATGAATAAACTTTTCGCTGTCGTGCTAGCATTCAAATTATTTTTTAGAAATGATTTAATGGTTGTAAATAATTCAGGGTCTTCTCTAAAGACTGGTAAGATATCCTGTTGGATAATGGATTTTAAAGGATTTGGTAAATGTAAGGCTAAAAGCTGTGGTGAAACTTTTTCAAAGTGTGAAAGCTTATCTTGTTTAAAAGAATCGATAGCAAATCTAAACAATGACCTTTCGTGATCAACTAAACTTAAAAAGGCATCGGAAATTTGACGATACTTGCCAATATAGTAATATGGCTCAATAAAAAAATCAGATTTAATCGTATCAAACATAGCAATAAAATCATGGTCCATAAGAGTGTGATTCGTTTTGGCTTCAACAATAATTCCTTTAAAGTCATTTTCCCAGACAATTGTCATTTCTGAATCATAGAAAGCATGGATAGCTGATTCAAAATCGATATGATTGATTTTTCCATTTGCCCATTGAAAATATACAAGACGGTAGGATTTTTCATCCTCATTGTGGGGTTTAGGACCATTATTAAATAAAAATTGATACCATTTTTCTCCTAATAAAGAGGATTGGGTCCACTTATTATCCCTATCAACATACTGAAATAATGTTTTTAAAAGAACCAGTTGTTCGCTTCCTAAATCGGAATCAGGGATACCCACCCATTGATTTTCTTCAATAGAAAACCAATGAATTTGATCATTCATTTCTTCTGGTTTTTTATCTGTAATTATTAAATTTGAATAAAGTGATTGTAATTTTTTTAACATAATAGACCTCATTGTCTAAAGTATATCTTTTATTATATCAGTAAGAAAAAGAATGTTAAAAGTTTGACTGGTTAATGCTTATTTATAGGGTATAATATTAAATACATAAGCTGGCAAGGGAAGGGATTTGTAATGGCGCAAGAATATTCACCAGAAATAAAAAATCGTTTAAAGCGTTTAGAAGGACAGGTAAGAGGTGTTCTTCGGATGATGGAAGAAGAAAAGGAATGTAAAGAAGTGGTAACCCAATTATCTGCTGTTCGCTCTGCAGTAGATCGTGCAATTGGTTTTATAGTAGCAAAAAATTTAGAATCTTGTATTCGTGAAGCTAGTGATTTGGGTCAAAATGCTGAAGACGCGATTCAAGAAGCAGTAAATATGCTGGTTAAAAGTAGGTAGGGTAGACTTTCCCCCTTTATGGGGGAGTTACCCTATCTTTTTTGTAGGTGTTTTTTACGAAAATTACTTTGGAGGCTCTTCCTCAATGAGGTCTCTAGCTTCTTCGATGTTAGTGGTGTCCTCTCGCATGTGAACGGAACCGCCAGATAAACCTTCATTAATGATTCGATCCTCATCTAAATAAACCTTATCTTTTCCTTCATAGCCCAAATCTTCGTGAAAATTAACAGTATTCTTCTTTTTCATGGCATAAGACCTCCTTTTTTTATTTTTTCAAAGAAGGTCGATTATCATACCATGTAAAGGTTGTAATATTATTTATCATATACATGAAAAAGCATTAATTCGTGTATTTGCCCCTTTAACAACGTTTCGTCCTCGGTATTGGGACAGTTGGATGTCCATTCAATTAAGCCATTTTGATGATAGACACCTGAGAATTTTTGTTTTTGAAAATAAAAAGAAAAAGTCCAACCAGGTAATTGTTCATGTTGGTAAATAGATTTATATTGAAAATGTGTAATCATGATATCCCTCCACCGCCATTCTATCAAATAGCTTTAAAAAAAAGAAGAAGGCTAGTGGAGGCCTTCTTAGTCACCAAACTCTAATTTTTGTAAAAATAACTCACATAATTTGATAATTCTATTCTGTTCAATGTCTTCCTCATCAAAACTCATCGGTTTAGAATTTACTTCATAAAGGACGTAATTCCCATCATTACTTAATCCAGCATCAATAGAAAATTCACCAAAAAATCCTATTTCTTTTGTTAAAGTTGCTCCAATTTCTTCCACTAGAGTTTTAATGAAACTATCGTGATTGGCATTCTGAATGCGTTTGTATGGGAGTATACATCCTCCATTGATTAAATGAGTGGTTAACCTATAAGGTTCAGATGCTCGTATCGCTACTCCTGTTACACTATATTTTTGCTCGATTTCAGACCAGTGGGCTAATACCCGAAAATCAAACCTTTTTCCGTCTGCAAGTGCAGGTTGGATGGTACGTTGTGCTATATATTTCATATTACTAAATAAATCTTGATAGTGATCCCATAATTTTTCGAAGTTCATAAACATCGTGCACTCTTTTTTTGACTCAATGACTAAATGCATTCCGTTACGATATAGTCT
>DASQIV010000714.1:0-4078 GCA_035631415.1 Pseudoneobacillus sp.
AAAGGTGAAAATGACCGCACAAAATCATGGCTATGTGGTTGTAGATGAGAGCATCAATAAAAATATCTTTCAAGTAACCTATCGAAATGTAAATGATCAAACAATTGAAGGAATAAGACATATCCATCTTCCTATCCAATCTGTACAGTTTCATCCAGAAGCTCATCCTGGTCCAAGTGATACTGTTCATATTTTAAAAGATTTTGTAACGAGATTAACTTCAACAGGAGAGGTACACTATGCCGCTACGTAAAGAGTTAAAAAAAGTGTTGGTGATAGGATCGGGTCCAATTGTCATTGGGCAGGCTGCAGAATTTGATTATGCAGGAACCCAAGCCTGTATCGCCTTAAAAGAGGAAGGTATTGAAGTCATCCTGATTAATAGCAATCCAGCAACGATTATGACGGATGAAACGATTGCCGATAAAGTCTATATTGAACCACTTACCTTGTCATCGATCGAAGAAATTATTAAGAAAGAAAAGCCAGATGGATTAATTGGAACACTTGGGGGGCAAACGGGATTAAACTTAACCGTTCAATTATACGAGAAAAATATCCTCGAAAAATATCAAGTTGAGCTTTTAGGAACATCGGTTGAATCCATTCAAAAAGGGGAAGACCGAGAGAAGTTTCGTCATTTAATGCTTGAAATAGGTGAACCAATCCCTGAGTCGATGATTATACAAAGTATCGAAGAAGGCTTGAATTTTGTCGGAAAAATAGGATACCCTGTGATCATCCGTCCAGCTTATACGCTTGGTGGAGATGGCGGAGGGTTCGCCTACAATGAAGAAGAGTTCGAAATCGCTTTAAAGAAGGGTCTGGCGGCTAGTCCAATTCATCAAGTGTTAGTGGAAAGAAGTATAAAAGGTTGGAAAGAAATTGAATATGAGGTCATGCGGGATGCCAATGATACATGCATTATTGTCTGTAACATGGAAAATATGGACCCTGTCGGTGTTCATACAGGTGACTCCATTGTCGTCGCTCCATCTCAAACCTTAAATGATGTCCAATATCAGCTTTTAAGAGATGCTTCAGTAAAGGTCATTCGGGAGCTTGGAATTATCGGTGGCTGTAATATTCAATTTGCCCTAAATCCAAACTCAAATCAGTATTACATTATTGAAGTCAATCCAAGGGTAAGTCGCTCGTCTGCACTTGCTTCCAAGGCAACTGGTTATCCGATAGCAAGGATGGCGGCGAAATGCTCGATTGGATATCATCTTGATGAAATTTTAAATCCAATTACCGGAAATACGTATGCATCCTTTGAGCCAGCCATTGACTATATCGTCGTTAAATTACCGCGCTTTCCATTCGATAAATTTCCAGAAGCAGATAGAACGCTAGGAACGCAAATGAAGGCAACGGGCGAGGTAATGGCAATGGACCGTTCCTTTGAGGGTGCCTTAAATAAAGCGATTCGATCACTAGAAATGAATAGATATAGTTTAAGTGTATCTTCTTTCAATTCCATCATGATGGAAGAACTAAATGAACTTTTAGAAAAAGCCAATGATCTCCGACTTTTTGCATTGGTTGAGGCAATGTTAAGAGGAATTTCGATTGAAGAGTTACATTCAAAAACGGATATAGATCCATGGTTTTTATACAAGATTCATGCAATCGTGAAGCTCGAACAAGAGATAAGCTCCTATACTTGGGCAAATGTTCCGCAAAAGCTATTAAAAGAGGCAAAAAGAAACAATATTAGTGACAAGTTTATAGCCTATATATATGGTGTATCTGAAAGTATGGTTCGAGGGCGCTGGAAGGAATGGAATTGGAAACCAGGCTATAAAATGGTGGATACATGTGCAGCTGAATTTGATGCGATAACTCCATATTATTATTCTACTTGGCAAGGGTCAGATGAAGTGGAACCAACAGATAAAAGAAAAGTATTAGTTATTGGTTCTGGTCCGATTCGAATTGGGCAAGGAATCGAATTTGATTATTGTTCGGTTCATGCAGCTGAAGCAATTAAGAAAAAAGGTATTGAAGCGATTGTCATCAATAATAATCCAGAGACGGTAAGCACTGACTACTCCATAGCAGATAAACTTTACTTTGAACCATTAGCTCTAGAAGATGTACTGAATGTCATCGAAAAGGAGCAAGTGGAAGCGGTGTTGATTCAGTTTGGCGGACAAACGGCAATTAACTTAGCTAAAGCGTTAGAAGAAGAAGGCGTTCGTATTTTAGGAACCACTATTGACTCAATCGACCGATTAGAAGATCGCGAACAATTTTATCAACTATTGAAGGAACTAGATATCCCTCATATTGAAGGGGAAGCTGCTAGTGACAGTGAAAAGGTAATCGAAGCTGCTAAAAGAATAGGGTATCCGGTTTTAGTTCGACCATCCTATGTTATTGGTGGTCAATCGATGTTTACTTTTTATAAGGAAGAGGAGTTAGCCCGATATATCCTCGAGCTGAATGCGCATGAACAAATGTGGCCTTTGTTAGTGGACCGCTATGTTCCTGGTTTGGAATGTGAGATTGATGTGATTAGTGACGGTCAAAGTATCGTTGTTCCAGGTATTTTTGAACATATAGAAAAAGCAGGAGTTCATTCAGGGGACAGTGTTTCGATTTTTCCGCCAGTATCATTATCAGACGAGATAAAAGAAACGATTATAGAGTATGCAGACCGAATTTCTAAACGGTTACCGATTATTGGAATCATGAACATTCAGTATGTGATACATGAAAATCAAGTGTATGTATTAGAGGTTAATCCAAGGTCATCACGAACAGTGCCAATTATGAGCAAGGTAACGAGGATTCCAATGATTGAATGGGCTACAAATGTACAATTAGGAGAGAGTTTAAAGGATATCTTTCCAGAAACAGGATTACTGAAAGAGCCTGCTTATTATTCGGTTAAAGCTCCTATTTTTTCATCTAGTAAGCTAAAGGGAGTCGACTACTGTTTAGGGCCAGAAATGAAGTCAACCGGTGAAGTGCTCGGTGTAGGTAAAACCTTAGTAGAAGCGCTTGGCAAAGTACTGCTACAGGAAGGAAACCATCCGCTTCAAGAGAAGGAGCGTTTCGTTCTATGCTCGATTTCGGACCGGTCTAAAGATGAAAGCCTTCCATATCTACAAGAACTCTATCAAGACAATGTAAAAATGGTCGCGACAAAGGGGACAGCTATTTTTCTCCAAAAGAATGGGATTGTGGTAGAAAATGTGGTGGAAACGCAGGAACAGGTAAATAACTTACTAAAAAATAATCAAGTATCAGCGATTTATAATATTGCTACACAAGGGCGTAATCAAGGGAAATTTGGTTTCTATCTCCGTGAGCAAGCTTTACGCTACAAGGTACCATGCTTTACTCATTTAGATACGTTAAAAGCAATAATTACTTTAAAAAATACGAAGATTGATCAACCGGAGATTTATACGATTGCAGAATTATACCATTCAAAAGAATTTAGTGAGGTGTAGAGATGAGTCATGCGCTAAGTTTGAAAAATACAGCCCATTTATTAGAAGCAAATTTAAAGGGGAAAAGTTTTTTAAGTTTATCTGAATTTCAATCTGGTGAACTACTATATCTTCTTGATGTCGCAATGGAGTTGAAAAAGCTTCAGAAGCAAGGGAAGCCACATCCGTATTTAAATGGAAAGGTCCTAGGAATGATCTTTGAAAAATCATCAACTCGGACTCGTGTATCCTTTGAAGTAGGAATGCTTCAGCTTGGTGGTCATGCGATTTTCCTAAGTTCAAAAGATATTCAGCTAGGCCGAGGCGAAAGTATATCGGACACAGCAAAAGTATTGTCTCGATATGTGGATGGAATGATGATCCGAACTTTTGCACATGAATCGGTAAAGGAATTAGCTGAGAATGCAACTGTCCCAGTTATCAATGGTTTAACTGATTTACATCATCCGACTCAAGTAATGGCTGACTTATTAACGATTTTAGAACATAAAGGGAAACTAGCAGGACTAAAAATGTGCTACATCGGTGACGGTAACAATAACATGGCCCACTCGTTAATGGAAGGTGCTGTAAAAGTTGGGATGCATATTAGTATCGCTAGCCCTGAAGGATAT
>DASQIV010000715.1:0-2445 GCA_035631415.1 Pseudoneobacillus sp.
ATATGCCATATAAAAACAAACCAATGGCAAAAGCTAATGAAATGACGGAGCGGTCCCAGCCAAACTCTTTTTCCAAAGGATCTATAAATACTCCCGATGATGACCTAATAATTCCCGCAACAATGATGGAGAAGAATGAAATGAGTAAAATAACCCAACTATAGTGAATACGTTTCAAGTCCTCGCCTCGTCTCTATGCCTTATGTAAAAGAAATATATTTACAATTACACTTTACTCATTAAGAATTTTATCTATGATTTAAAATGTTGCAATATCCTTCCTTTACCGTCCTCCACATGAACCTCTGCATATGAGCCATTAATAAACGTCATCTGCGGCGGAAGATGGCCACAATCTATATCATAGACAATTGGAATTTGAAGCTCCGCAGCAAAATCTTTATATACGTCTTCAAGGCTGTAATTTTCCACAGGCTTATTCACACCGCTTCTACCAAACATAATACCAGCGCAATTAGTAAACCATCCTGCTAATTTCATTTGTATTAGGGATCTTCGTAAATCGGTCGTATTCAACTCACAATTTTCCAAATACCAAATGATGGGTTCATCCTTAATAAATTTATCTCTAAATTCTTGAACATTGCCATATGGTGTACCAATTAAGTGCCTGATAATGTCAATACAGCCACCAAGTAAACGACCTTGAATTTGAACTTTATTAGAAGACACAACTTTCCATTGTGTCTTTTCTGTTAAATGAAATACACATGGAGAAGGATTGCTATGCTGCCATTCCTTTTGAAAATTTTTCGATGAATGTTGAAGAACTGTTTCGCCAGGTTTAGTGGATAAAACAGATTGCCACTTCGCCGTTGTTTCATCTGAATATTCGCCTCTTAAATCCACAAAATTGGTTCCATGAGCAGTAGCTATCCCTGTATTCAGGGTAATCGCTAATAACAATAAACTTGTATCTGAGTAGCCTAAGACCCACTTTTCCGCGATTTTTTGAAAATCAAGATATTCAAGAATCTCAATTAATAGTTCCCCACCCCATGGATTCATGATCATATCAATCTCATCATTCATCATCATATTATTAAACTCATCTGCACGTTTTTGGGCAGATGCCGATTTCGCTTTTTCTTGAGTCCATATCGTTTCACCACAAATAATAGGAAATCCTTTCGAAATCATTCGTTCGCAAGAATACTTAAACATTTCATGTAACCCAACTGGTACTCCAGAAGAGGATGCTGTTACGCCAATCGTTGCTCCTTCTTTTAAGAAAGGATATTTAATCATACTCACCCATCCCAACCTCATCATTTTTAGTATTACAAATTCGTCATTGGTTTCTGTATTCCTCCAAAATCATTCCTATTTCTTGGTTTACTAGCTCTATCATAATTGCTTAGCCATGATAGAATAATAGTGAATGACTGATGAGAGGTTATGATTATGAAACTTCAAGAAAAAGTAAAAAGCCTTCCTGCCTCCCCTGGAGTTTATTTTATGAAAGATTCGCAAGATCTTGTTATCTATGTGGGGAAAGCAAAAAATCTTCGAAATAGAGTTTCGTCATACTTTCGAAACAACAAAGGGCATTCTCCTAAAATAAAGAAGCTCGTTCAGCACTTAAAGGACTTTGATTATATCCTAACAGATACAGAATTTGAAGCTTTCATGCTCGAATGCCATATGATTAAAGAATTAAAGCCAATCTATAATAGAGTAATGAAAAATCCACAGGCTTTTTGCTATATCCAAATCCTGTTGAATCAAGGTCATCAGGATATCAAAATTACCTATCATCCTATTGAAAAGGATGGCAACCTTTATTTTGGACCCTTTACCAATAGGTCCTCTGTTGAAAAAGCGATACTAGGTATAAAAGAAGGCTATAAAATCTTGTGTGGACATCGTTATAAAAAGGGGCAACCTTGCTTGAATTATTCCTTAGGTTTATGTAGAGGAATTTGTCTTGGTGGTCCTGTAGAGAAAGAGTATCAACAGATTTTGGACAAAATCATAGCTCTTCTCAATGGTACCGACATGATATTAATAGATGAGATGAAGAAAATGATGTTAGAGGCTTCAGAACAATTTGACTTTGAGGCTGCAGCAAAATATCGGGACTATATAGAGGCTGTCCACTCACTCCTTAATAAGGAAAAAGTCATTGCCTTTACGGAAGAAGATCATCAAATACTTATGACTGAACCCCTTGGAGAACAAACTTTTAAACTCTTTCTTATAAAAAGAACCGATGTCCTATTTAGTGAGAAATTCCGACTTGATAGCACCAATCAAAACCAAAATCTAGGAAAAATAAAGAACCATATTCACACCCATTTTAAAACAACAGAGCCTGTATCATCCTTACAAGTTAGCAAATATGAAATCGATCAAGCCCAGATTATTTATAGCTATTTGAAAAGGGACGATATTAAGCTAGTTATAATTCCGAAAGAATGGCTG
>DASQIV010000716.1:0-2360 GCA_035631415.1 Pseudoneobacillus sp.
GTACATCCTAAAGTTGCTGAAAAAATGTTAGAAGTAATGACAACCACCATTGGAAATCCTTCTAGTATTCATTCATTTGGAAGAGAAGCGCGACGTATTATAGATGAATCAAGAGAGGTTTTAGCAAAAAGTATTGGTGCTAAAACGAATGAAATTATTATAACAAGTGGTGGAACAGAAGCCGATAACTATGCCATTGTTGGAATGGCAGAAGCTTATCAGCATAAAGGAAAACATATTATCACGACTCAAATTGAACATCATGCTGTATTGCATACTTGTAAGCAATTGGAAAAGCGAGGTTTTGATGTTACTTATTTACCTGTTAATTCTTCTGGGCAAATATCCGTATCTGAACTAAAGAATGCGCTGAGAGACGATACAATCTTAGTTTCAATCATGTTTGGTAATAATGAAGTTGGAACCATTCAGCCAATTGCTGAAATCGCTGAGATGGTAAAGCAGTCCTCTGCTTTCTTTCATACAGATGCAGTACAAGCCTATGGAATATACTCAGTTAATGTGAATGAACTTGGAATTGATCTATTGTCAGTATCTGCACATAAGCTTAATGGTCCAAAGGGGATTGGATTTTTATATGTAAGAGAAGGGTTATCACCAGCACCAAGATTATTCGGTGGTGAACAAGAGAGAAAAAGACGTCCTGGAACAGAAAATGTTGCTGGTATTGCAGGGTTTAAAGAAGCTGTATTACTAGCTCAAAAAGATATGGAAGAAAAACAAAAACAATATCGTGCATTTAAAAATTTATTAGTAGGTAAACTGACTGAATTAGAGATTCATTTTGAGATAAACGGATCTCTTGAACATTCATTACCACATGTATTAAACTTAAGCTTTCCTGGAACCGATGTTGAGGCTATGCTAGTTAATTTAGACTTGGCTAGAATTGCAGCATCAAGCGGGTCAGCATGTACAGCGGGTTCAATCGATCCTTCTCATGTACTAGTAGCCATGTTTGGTAAAGAATCAGAACGTATTCGCAATTCGATCCGATTCAGTTTTGGACTTTATAATACTGAAGAACAAATTACCCGTGTAGCCATTGAAACAGCAAAAATTGTGAAACGGCTAACGAGGAGTTAAATACCTAGAAATTTGGAGGTGGGAGGATGAAAAAGGATCCTAAAGATATAAGAGTAGTAGTTGGAATGTCTGGTGGAGTAGATTCATCAGTAGCGGCTCTTCTATTAAAGCAACAAGGTTATGATGTTATAGGGATATTTATGAAAAACTGGGATGATACCGACGAAAACGGTGTTTGTACTGCAACGGAAGATTATGAGGATGTTATCAGAGTCTGTAATCAAATCGGTATCCCATACTACGCGGTTAATTTTGAAAAGCAGTATTGGGATAAGGTATTTACCTACTTTTTAGATGAATATCGTGCAGGCCGTACACCAAACCCGGATGTTATGTGTAATAAAGAAATTAAGTTTAAAGCTTTTTTAGAGCATGCGGTGAATTTAGGAGCAGATTATTTGGCTACTGGACATTATGCTCAAGTAGAGTATCGTGATGGCGAATATAAAATGCTTCGCGGACGTGATGAAAATAAAGACCAAACGTATTTCTTAAATCAATTAAACCAGGAACAACTTGAAAAAGTCATGTTTCCAATAGGGAATATTGAAAAATCAGAGGTTAGGGAAATTGCCAAAGCAGCTAATTTAGCGACAGCTACCAAAAAAGATAGTACAGGAATATGTTTCATCGGGGAACGCAACTTTAAAGAATTCTTAAGTCAATACCTTCCAGCGCAACCGGGAAATATGGAAACGATGGACGGAGAAATTAAAGGGAAACATGATGGTTTGATGTACTATACAATTGGACAGCGTCACGGTTTAGGAATTGGTGGTTCAGGAGAGCCTTGGTTTTCAATTGGGAAAGATTTGAAACGCAATGTGTTATATGTAGGACAAGGATTTCATAATGAGAAGCTGTATTCAGATTCTATTATTGCAACGAATATTGGTTGGGTATCCAATAGACCGAAAGAAAAACAATTTGAATGTACAGCTAAGTTTCGTTATAGACAAGAAGACAATAAGGTAACTGTTCACATACTAGAGGGAAATGAAGTAAAGGTAGTCTTTCATGAACCCATTCGTGCTATCACGCCAGGACAAGCAGTTGTTTTCTATTTAGAAGATGAATGCTTAGGTGGAGGAACAATTGATAAAGTCTTTAAAAATAACGAAATGTTAACCTATGTTGGCTAAAACCTCGATTATTAAATCGAGGTTTTTATCTGCCTTAATATGCTATAATTTTTATTGTTTGTTGCAAATATAGAAATGCATAACGAAAAATGTATTAACATCATATGATTT
>DASQIV010000717.1:0-4822 GCA_035631415.1 Pseudoneobacillus sp.
CTTAACTTCTATATTGATAAACAGCATGGGAGGTGATATTCTTTGATTAGTAGTTTTGTGAAAGCGTTTGCATAATTTGTGGATAAATAGAGAAGAATTCCTCTTTTTTTGTCGAAAAATGCAAACGATTGCACTATTTTGTTAGATTAATAATAAAAGGAGGAGAGAACTAGTTGAAAAAATCGAGAATAAGAGCGTTTTCGATTGTAATGGTCATTGCCCTGATCTTGCAATTATTTTCAGGTATGACCCATTATGCAAACGTTAGCGCTGAAATCCAAAGTCCTATCATCCATGATGATGGAACCGTAACATTTAATTATGAAAGTAAAGGTGAGTCTGCTGTTTATGTAGTCGGATCGTTTACTGATTGGAGTACTGATAAAGCTATAGAGATGACACTCGAAAACGGGGTATATACGGTAACGAGTGGAGTTTTACCAGAAGGAGACTATGAATATAAGTTTCTATTAAACAATCGCAGCTGGGATCAAAATACAACAGATCCATTAAACACTCAGAACCAAAATGGCAATTCTTTATTCCATATTGGGACACCCACTTCAACAGCCCCAAGCCCGATCGTAAATGCAAATAACACCGTCACATTCCAATATGTGGGGACTGGAGATCGCGTTCGTGTAGCGGGTAGTTTTACGGATTGGCAGAATGGTGCCATAGACATGGTGAAAAACGCTGAAGGAGTTTGGCAGCTAACCACAGCATTATCGCCTGGCACTTATCAATATAAGTTTATTGTAGGGGATAATGGTTGGATCACAGATCCTGGGAATAACCATTATCTTGATGGTAACTCAGCTCTATATGTACCTGGCATTATCATTACCTCACCGAACGACATACAAAAGGGTAATTCTATTGAATTAACAGCTAAATTCCTAAATGAATCTGGTGAAGAATCTCCTATCACTCCTGAGTGGAGTATAAAAGACGCTAGAGATGGAATTTCTTTAAACCAACATACATTAACCGTTTCCTCTTCTTATGATGTGCAGACGAATGACACTGTTACGGTTGTCGCTACTCATAACGGTAAGACCTCTGAAAAAACGATTCACATTCTTACTAGCCTTTTTACCTATACCATCCATTATTTCCGTTTTGATGGTAACCAATCGAATTGGGATATGTGGTTATGGGAGGATGGTAAGGATGGAGCAGCCTATCCATTTACTGAGACTACAGAAGATGGCTATGCAACAGCAACCGTTCAATTCCCATCGAATACTTTAAATATCATCACAAGACCAGGTAATTGGTCAACACAAGAAGTTACACGAAAAATTGAAATGAAAGAAGGTACCTCTGCTGAAGTATGGATTGTTCAGGATGTTGCAGATGTGTATTATTCCAAACCAGATGTGTCACCATCAATTCAAGCAGCTTTGATGGAATCTAAAAATGAAATCAATGTAAAACTGAACAAAGAATTAGCGGATAATGTAGCCTTTACGTTACTAGATGTTGCTTCTAATGAGGTAATTCCGATAACCGTTTCAAAGCTTTCAATAAATAAAGTGAAATTAATCGTAAATGATCCTTCCAAAATCGATGTTCGAAAGATATACGAGGTTCACGCAACTGGCTTTGCAAGCCAACAAGTAACGATGCGTAATATCTTAAATGACGATTCCTTCTATTATGATGGAACAGATTTAGGCTACAGTTATACCCAAAATGCTACTACCTTTAAGCTGTGGGCACCAACCGCAACGAAAGTGAGTTTAGCTCTGTACAATGATGAAGGGACCTATGAAGGAGCTTTTGTCAGAGATAACTCAGGCGGTCAAGAAACAGTAATGACGAGAGCTGACAATGGTGTTTGGTCGTTAGCTATCCACTCAGATTTAAAAAATAAATACTATATGTACAAAGTAGAGTTTGCTGATGGCACAACAAACTATGCGGTTGATCCTTATGCGAGATCTACGTCTCCTAATGGTCAAAGAACAGCGATTATTGATTTAAGTAGTACGAACCCGTCTAACTTTCAACCAGAAAAGAAGCCTGCATTGATATCACCAACGGATGCAATCCTTTATGAGTTACATGTTAGAGATTTCTCAATAGATGAAAACTCTGGCATGACAAATAAAGGGAAGTACAAAGCTTTTACGGAAAAAGGGACAACTGGACCAAATGGAGTTAAAACAGGAATAGATTCTTTAAAGGAATTAGGAGTTACGCATGTGCACCTTTTACCTGTCTATGACTTTGGTTCTGTTAATGAGTTAACAGTTGATGATCCAAACTCAACCGATCCAAAGTTTAACTGGGGATATGATCCGATTCATTTTAATGTACCAGAGGGTTCGTATTCCACTGATCCTCATAACCCTACATCACGCGTTACTGAATTCAAAGAAATGGTTCAATCGATGCATGATAATGGGATCCGTGTCGTGATGGACGTGGTCTATAATCACACGTACAATCCAGAAAGTACACAGCTTTCAGGTGGGGCACCTTTTGATAAGATTATTCCAGGCTATTTTTATCGTACGGATGATGCTGGAAAAATAACAAACGGTTCAGGTACAGGTAATGAAGTTGCCTCTGAAAGACCAATGGTCCGTAAATACATTAAAGATTCGGTTAAATATTGGGCAAAAGAGTATGGAGTCGATGGCTTCCGTTTTGACTTAATGGGCTTAATTGATCGCCAAACCATGTCAGAGTTAACGAAAGAATTAAAGGAAGAAGTAGATCCTTCCATTTTAGTATACGGAGAGCCGTGGACAGGTGGTTCTACGAGCTTAGACCCAGCTTTCCAAAATTTCAAAGGCACACAAAAGGATCAAGGGTATGCCGTTTTCAATGACAATATTCGCGGTGCAATTAAAGGTGGAAGTGATGATGCTACTACTGGATTTGCCACAGGTGCAACTGGTAAAGAAAATGACATCGTCACTGGCCTTAAAGGGGCGATTTCCGATTTTGCCAATAGACCATCTGAAAGTATTAACTATGTAACAGCCCATGATAACTTGAACCTTTGGGATAAGTTAATGAAGGTTGCTGGACAGGATATTACATTAGAGCCTCATGCTGTCATTACAGAAGAAAATCCTCTGGAAAACGAATATGTAAAACGTGACTTACTTGCTAATGGAGTGGTGTTAACCTCTCAAGGGATTCCTTTCCTTCATGCAGGGGAGGAGATGTTGCGGAGTAAGTACGGCAACCATAATAGCTATAAGAGTCCAGACAGTATCAATAAAATTCGTTGGGACTTAAAGGCCCAATACAAGCCAGTATTCGATTACTATCAGGGATTAATCCAATTAAGAAAAACTCATCCTGCTTTTAAAATGAATACGAAAACAGCGATTGAGCAAAATCTGCAAGTCTTTAAGTCTGATGATAATATTGTGGCATTTGAATTAAAGGATTTTGCCAACAATGACAGTTGGAAAAATATCGTTGTCATTTATAATGCAAACAATTCTGCAAAAGAAGTGACTCTGCCGACAAGTGAAGACTGGAATGTGGTGGTTGACGATAAAGCTGCCGGAACAGATATCATTCGCACAGTTAGTGGAAATAAAGTAACTGTTGAGCCACTTTCCATAATGGTTTTATATGATCAGAAGGAAGCAGCGTATACTCCTGAAGTGACTAGCATTGAAACAAATATTCGTACCTTTGCCTTGAATGCTGGCACTTCTAAAACGATAACGGCTTATGCGAAAGATCAAAAAGGCCGTTATATGTTAGACCAAACCCTTGAATGGACTTCTTCGAATGAAGAGGTAGCTACTGTTGTAAATGGTAAAGTAACAGCAGTTGGAAATGGAACAGCAACCATTACTGCAGCTGTTGGTGGAGTTCATGCGACCGTTGAAGTAAATGTGGCTAAACTTTTGCCAACAAAGATTGCGATTTCAGGCGACAAATCTGTTTATGAAACGTATGCGACTCAATTAACTGCCATTGTGTATGATCAGTTTAATCAACAAATGTTAGGTCACAAAGTGACTTGGACATCTTCTAACACTTCAGTTGCTTTAGTGGATGGTGCTGGAAAGGTTTCGGGACTTACTCCTGGCAATGTGACGATTACAGCTACTGCTGGAACTCTATCTGCTTCTATCGACATCGTGGTAAAGCAAAGTGTTCAACGATATGTCCGAATTAAATATGTAAGACCAGACCGGAATTTTACCGATTGGAATATTTGGGTTTGGAATACAGGTGTTCAAAATGATCAAATTGACTTTACAGAGGTTGATGGTGACACAGCGATTGCTAATATTGAAATTGCACCAACTACAGAGTCAATAGGGTTCCTTATCAGAAAAGGTACCGATTGGAGCACAGCGAAAATTGGCCCAGAAAGTGATGACCATAATATCCAAATAGACCTTGATGAAGTGATTACGAAGGTAACGGTTATTTCAGGAGTCGATGGTCAAGAAATAGTGCCTTCTATAAAAGGCCCGATTTTAGAAGACGGAAATGTCACGTTCTTCTATCGTGATGAAGCTTTATATCAAGGCGATGAAATGGATACGATTGACGCTGTTAAAGTGAAGGTTGCTGGTGGAGAGTACCCAATGGTCTATGATAAAAAGAATGAATATTTCTCCTATACATTGGCAGGGATTGAGCCTGGTAGCTATGAATATTCATTCCTTGTCACAAAGGCTGGAGAAACAAAAGAAGCTACAGATCCGAAAAACACGAAAAATGGAAAATCAGTTTTCACCTATACGATCCCAGTTATTCATATCGAAGGACAGGTGAAGCCTGGAAAAATCACTTACAATGAAAACGCTGTTTTAACATTGGCTGTTACGTC
>DASQIV010000718.1:0-2800 GCA_035631415.1 Pseudoneobacillus sp.
CAAGAGCAGCAGAGGGCGGAATGCGTGATGCATTAAGTTTACTTGATCAAGCCATCTCTTTTAGTGAAGAGTCTGTTACGATGGAAGATGCTTTAACAGTCACAGGATCTGTTTCACAAAACTTACTCAATCGTCTCGCTACAGCTATCCTAAATAAGGATGTAGCCAGTGCATTAGAAACCGTTGGTGAGCTGCTATCTCATGGCAAAGATCCCGTTCGATTTATAGAGGATTTTATTCTGTATTATCGGGATATGCTTTTATATAAAGCTGCCCCTAATTTAGAAGAAACCTTTGAACGTGTCATGCTAGACGCTGAGTTTCAAGAGTTAGCCGAAAAAATAACCTCATCACAAATTTATCAGTTAATTGATATCCTAAATAAAACCCAGCAGGAAATGCGATGGACCAACCATCCTAGAATTTTTCTAGAGGTAGCTATTGTGAAGCTTACCCAGACGGAAGCGAAAGAAGAAAGTGGTAGCACATCGGCTGAGGTCGGACAGCTAATTGCGAAAGTGAATCAATTGGAGAAGGAGCTAAAGTTTTTAAAAGAAAATGGCTCGGTCATCCAACAAGAATCCGTTCAGGCTGCGCAACCAAAAACACAACAGCGAAGTAACCGCAAAGGTTTCCAAGCACCAGTTGGTAGAATAAATGAGATATTAAAACATGCAACTAAACCAGATTTACAACAAATCAAGGGGCAATGGGGTCAACTAATTGCTAAATTAGTTCAAAACCAAATGCGTTCACAAGCTGCGCTATTAAATGATGCAGAACCTGTTGCAGCTTCACAAGAATCAGTTATTATTAAATTTAAATATGAAATTCACTGCCAAATGGCTATGGAGAATAGTCGTTTTGTTGAAGCAATTTCTCATACTCTTTACGAACTTACGAACAATACGATGAGTATCGTAGGAGTACCAGAGGATCAGTGGCTTTCAATTAGAGAAAGTTTTATTCATGATCAACAAAGTGATCCTGATCAAACAAATGAACAGCAAGAGGAAGAACCTTTTATTGCGGAAGCGAAAAAGCTTTTTGGTTCAGAGCTTGTTGAAATAAAAGATTAATTGGAGGAATTTATAATGATGCGTGGCGGAATGGGAAATATGCAGAATATGATGAAGCAAATGCAAAAAATGCAAAAGAAGATGGAAGAAGCGCAAGTAAAACTTGGAGAAGAAAAAATTGAAGGAACAGCTGGCGGAGGAATGGTGACAGTTGTTATTTCCGGTCATAAAGAAATTTTAGAAGTAAATATTAAACCAGAAGTGGTTGATCCAGATGATATTGATATGCTTCAAGACTTAGTTTTAGCTGCTACAAATGATGCATTGAAAAAGGCGGAAGAGCTAACAAATAACACAATGGGTCAATTTACAAAGGGTATGAATCTCCCTGGAATGTTCTAGGAGGATAAAACATTATGCATTATCCAGAACCGATATCAAAGCTCATTGATAGCTTTATGAAATTGCCAGGAATCGGTCCGAAAACGGCCGCGCGACTGGCTTTTTTTGTCTTAAATATGAAAGAAGATACTGTCCTTGATTTCGCTAAAGCACTAGTGAATGCCAAAAGAAATTTATCATATTGTTCCATTTGCGGTCATATTACTGACCAGGATCCTTGTTATATCTGTGAGGACCAAAGGCGTGATAAGAGTATTATCTGTGTACTCCAAGATCCAAAAGATGTGATTGCATTGGAGAAAATGAGAGAATATAACGGACTCTATCACGTTTTACATGGAGCTATTTCGCCAATGGATGGAATTGGTCCAGAAGATATAAATATTCCAGACTTATTAAAAAGGCTGCAAGACGAAACCGTACAAGAAGTTATTCTCGCGACGAATCCCAATATCGAAGGAGAAGCAACAGCTATGTATATATCACGTCTCTTAAAACCATCTGGTATAAAAGTGACTAGAATTGCTCACGGCTTACCAGTGGGGGGAGATTTGGAATACGCGGATGAAGTAACTTTATCCAAGGCGCTAGAAGGACGACGAGAAGTGTAATTTTAATTTCGGGGGAATCAACCATGTTTTTTCGAAGAAAAGGATGGCTTCGAAAGGAATATAACGAGAAGCTTTTACTTCAATTAGAAGAGACTAAACAGAATTGGCATCAGCAAAAAAGGTTGCTTGAAAAATGTTTAGAGCCATCTGAAGAAGTAATTTGTCATACGAAGCTTGCCGAGGCTAAATATTTCTTTTTATTTAAAGAAGCAAAATATCGACAAATTTCATTAAATAAATAATGACCATCCCTTTTCGTTCTTTTCTACCATGCTTGTACATATGCTAATAGAAAAAAGGATGAATAGGGGGAAAATGCTTGGAGCCTATTGTCGTCATTTCCATTATAGGTGTCCTTATATTATTACTATTATTTATGGGGACACCATTTAAACCGGTTAAGTTCTTAGGTCAAGGAGTAATAAAGATATTAATAGGGGCATTATTATTGTTTTTCCTAAATGCATTTGGAAATCAGTTTGGTTTACACGTTCCTATTAACTTTATTACATCTGCAGTGTCCGGATTTCTAGGAATTCCAGGTTTATTTGCATTAGTAGCGATCCAAACATGGGTGCTTTAACCGAAATGATTAAAATTGTGTAGAATATAGCTTCTATACTTAAGCCGAAAAGTAAAAATACTTTTCGGCTTCTTTATTGGCTATTTTCCGAGATAAATTAAATATGAAACAAATATTCCATTTAATATAGATTTTTTTAAAAATACATATTGACCATTTGTATATGAAATGATAATATATAAAAC
>DASQIV010000719.1:0-3339 GCA_035631415.1 Pseudoneobacillus sp.
ACCTAGTATCAGATATAGAGAATAGAATTACTACTCATTTTCACTGTCCAATAAATTCACCAAAACTAAAAGATGTACTTGATGAGATAGAACAATTCTTACTTAAGGAATTCGCCTTTATTTGTTTATATCGAAGAAACAAGACGATTCAGTATTCCGATGGTTTGGCAGGTATTGAAATTGATCCTCTTGGGTGGGTTAATTTTACAAAACTATGGTGTTTGGAATAATGCAACTTCCATCAAATCTGGCACAGTATAATTAATAAAAATAAAAAAACGATTACCTATTATTTTAAGTAATCGTTAAAAGGGACTTTTTAATGTACTTTTATTGTATGTCCAAGTCAAGAAAGTGACTAGTTGGTTTGTCCATTTTTAAAAAATAGGTTGAAGCAAAGGGACGGTTCTTTTTGTAGCATGAGAACCGTCCCCATGTCTCTAAATGTACTTCTCTAAAAATTCAACCATTGTTTTATATACTTTGATGGCATTTTCTGTTTTAGAGAAACCATGGCCTTCATCTTCCAATACAAGATAGGCAACATCTTGTTTTCGTTGTTCCATAGCTTCTACTATGACGTCCGATTCCACTTTTACTACGCGAGGATCGTTCTTTCCTTGAATAACCAACATTGGCTTTGTCATTTGTTCGATGTATGTCATAGGAGAGTCTTCAATTAGTTTTTCACGGTCAATGACTGGATCACCAATCAATTCTCTATCCGCAGCCTTCCAATGCTCAGGGGCTGTTTCAATGGTTGTAAATAG
The DNA here is from genome assembly GCA_035631415.1 of Pseudoneobacillus sp. Classification (GTDB taxonomy): domain Bacteria; phylum Bacillota; class Bacilli; order Bacillales; family Cytobacillaceae; genus Pseudoneobacillus. The sequence goes on from DASQIV010000719.1 coordinate 771, forward strand.
ATTACTAGGTCCAAAGATATCAACAAATGCCTTAAACTTACCGGCATGACGACCATGGAGAAGGAGCGTCATATAACCACCATAACTACCACCAATACAGAACCATTTGTCAGAGCTAGACTTTCCTTGTTTATCTAACCAGTCCATTCCAGCGATAATATCTAATCGAGGTCCGCCACCCCAATCTTTATTTACGAGGTTCATGAAGCTTTCACCATATCCGGTGCTTCCACGGAAGTTTGGTGCAAATACACTGAATCCTTGTGAACAAAGGTATTGGAACAATGGAGTGAAATTTTTTCGTACTGCATGCTGTGGTCCGCCATGTGGCCATAAAACCGTATGCCCATTATGATTTTCCGGATTAGCAGCATAAAACAGTGCTTCAATTTCCATACCATCAAAGCTAGCATAAGAAACCACTTCAGGCTCCGTTAACTCATTTTGATTTACTCCAATAATCTGATGCTGAGTTAGTTGCTCCCAAGATTGTAAATTGGATGTACGATATAAGTTAGCTGGTTGAGTAGCGGATTTCCCCAAGGCAAATAATGAACCTTTTTGTCCAACAACTAACTTGTTTACCATATCAAATGGTTTTTCAACTAACCCCAACTGTTTTTTCTCCAAATCAAAACGGTATAGTAAATCTTCCACGCCTCTTTGAGCCACAAAGTAGACTGTGGTTCTTTCTTTGTCAAAGGTTAGTTCAGTGAGTTCAAACCCTTCGATCTCGACTACTTTTTCAAAGGTCCGTGTTTTAAGTGAAAATCGTGCCAAATAACTAAACTCACTTTGATAGTTCGTTACCATTAAGACTGTGTCATTATCTATGTATTCAACTTGATTAACGCGATGTGCTTCTTCGTTTGAAGGTGTAAGAAGAATAGGTTCGCCATTTTTTAAAATGTATCCAAATGAGCTCGTATTTCCAAGCTGTTTGGAATAAGCAAAGGAAGATTCATCAGGGCTTACTGAAAATAAGTAGCTTGGACCTTCTTCACCTCGAAGCAGCACTTCTTTTTCACCAGTTTGTAGGTTTAAACGACAGATATTAAGGAAATTCGGATTATCGATACTTGTTATGTAATAAAGCTTACTTCCATTTTTCGATAAATCTCCATAATAGAATTTTTCACCCTTTGCTTGTAAAAGTGGGGACGTTTCACCACCTGAAGGAGGGATTGCATAAATATGGTAATCTTCATCACCATCATGATCATATCCAGTGAGTAAATGTCTTGCTTCGGGGTCGTATTTTACAAAGGAATTCATTTGATTTGCTGTGGTTAACTGGTATGGATAACGCTTTTCCGCATTTATTGCCCAAAGATTGTAATAGCCGTTTAAATTCGTTGAATACACAATTTCAGTTTCATCTGGATGTACATCAAAATCCATGATATTTAATGTTCGAAAAAAGCTTTCAATACTTGGTTTTGGAAAGGTAAACATAGATTCATCTCCTAACATTCTTATATAACTTTATTATTAACCGTGTAAAGAATTTAGTAAAGCGAAATGTATATAATTTTGCGTCTCTTCAGAAAATAAAGGATTATCATGCTTATCTAAATGATACATTCTGATGAGGTTGATGATGAATTTCGAAAAAAATTCAAATTGCTTTTAAAGCAAAATTTCTTGGTCGAGAGCTCGCTTATGTTTATCCAATGTCATGAAGACTAAATTAAAAGATAATAAGAAATGTTGATGATAAAAATATATCGATTCCTTGTTTTAATAGGATAAAATTGTATGGGAAGTATGGCAAACGTAATAACAATTTGGTTTACATGATAAGATATGAAGTAGAAGTTTATTACTAAAATTCATTTTAAAAAAATCAACTTTGAAATAAGTATAGAGTCTAATTTTGAGAGAATAGGTATTGGAGTGTTCACATTGTTTAAAAAGGTATGGATTTACCTCTTACTAATTCCGGTTTTGATTATTGTCTATTTTTGTTTTGATTATTTCACTTTGGATGAGTACACGTATTATTCGGATGAAAGCATCCTATATAATGGGGAAATGGAGTATACACGAGTTGTTGGGATTGATAAAGATGAATTATATAATTATAAAGGTGAAAAAAAATTTACGATTGGAAAACAGATAGGAAAGACGAATAATAGCACTTTATTTGGCTTTAAAGAAATGGTTTATCGCATTGAAGGGAAACCGAATCTTATTTTCATAAGAGGCTTGATGAGTGAAGGTGTTTTTACTAAAAAAATGAATAGGTAACCAAACCAATCCTAGCTACGGTTTTTTAAAAATCAATATCAAATGAGATCAGGGAATAAAGGAGCTTTTATTATGGTTAATTTAGCATTAATTGGTGCATGGCATGTACATACAATGGGATTTGTCGTGGAAGCATTAAACACAGGATTAGCAGAATTAAAAGTAGTATGGGATGATGATGAATCAAGGGGAAAGAGGATCGCCGAGGAATTAGGAGTTCCGTTTGAAAGTGACCTAGATAAGGTACTTGGAAGAGATGATGTAGATGCGGTTATGGTCGAGTGTGCTACTACCTTGCATAAAGAGGTCATTATAAAAG
>DASQIV010000720.1:0-7259 GCA_035631415.1 Pseudoneobacillus sp.
CTGTCCAGTCATGGTCATTTTTACAAGGTCATTGTTAAATGGCTGAACCGTATAAATTTCTCCCCAGGTAATTTCCCCAGGATTTATATCTGCACGAATGCCTCCAGGATTCATTAGGGCAATATCCGTTTTCATTGCAGCTCTTTGTGCATCGGCAATTAAATCACCAATGACTGATTCGCCATTTGCATTTTGCATAGCAGTTAGATTTGAAGTAGTGGACCCTACTACTCTATTTACATTTGGTTCAACTTTTGCCTCATATTTTTCAATCATCTGTTTAATTTCTGGGTCTGGATTAATTCCTTCTTGGAAAGTTGTGACGATTTCAGCATTTTTGGAGACAATGTCCTTTGTTTTTGGGTCGATTTGGATATCAACATCTGAAAAAGCTGTACCATAAGAATAAGATTGTACGACTAATTTTTTATCAATCGTTGCATTCATATAAGCATGGTTGTGACCACCAAAAATAATATCTACTTCATCATCGACACCATTTGCAATTCTAACTAGATCGCCTGTTGGATTTTCTCCATTTACGCCTGAGGTTCCTGGGTTATGGGCTAATACAATAATGGATTTCACACCTTGTTTTTTCAACTCTGATGCATAACGGTTTACAGCTTCTACTTCGTCCGTAAACTTCAATCCAGCAACACCACTAGGTACAACAACAGTTGGTGTTTCAGTTGTCACCACTCCAATAAAGCCAATTGGCATACCGTTTACTTTTAACACTTTATAAGGTGGTAAGATTGTTTTACCCGACCTTTCATCGATTACATTTGCGACCACCCAAGGAAAGTTAGCACCAGCAAAGTTCCCTGTTTTTTCATGAGTTCCTCCATTAATTAACCGCAGTAATTCATTTACACCTTCATCAAATTCGTGGTTTCCTACCGTTCCAATATTAAAATCTAGTTTATTAAGGATTTCAATCGTTGGTTCATCTTGTAAAAGTGCTGAAACTGGAGGACTTGCCCCTACCATATCCCCCACGTGTACGAGTAATGTGTTCTCATTTTCTGCTGCCCTTTGTTTTAAATAAGTCGCTAAAAAATCCACACGTCCGGCAGGTTTACCTGCGACTTTTCTGGTTACATTTAATTGCCCGTGTAAATCGTTTATTCCTAATAGTTGTACTTGAATAAAACGGTTGTTGGCCGCAGGTGGCTGTTGCTTTTCTTTTCGTAATTCTAATTCTGGACGATTGGATATATGGCCATGGTATTCTTCTGATAACCCTTGATCACCAACAGACGTATTTGTTTGGTTATCATTTTGCTTTTGGGCTGTATTCGTATTTAGTAAATTAACATTATTTATTTCATTTTCTGTATCAGCTACCTGTTTAAATCCTTGATTATCCGCATTGCCTCGTCCAAGTTCTGATGCTCCTTGATTCCCTGTACAGCCAATTAAGCTCACTATGGCTAGAGAAATAAAGACTTTATAAAACCATTTCATAACCTACCTCCTATTTTGCATTTCAATAAACATTGGTATTTTTTGTGACAAAAGGTTGTATTATTCAGTCCTCATTAACCCCACCATATTTTGTAAAAAAATCCTCTGTCACGCCTTTACAACGTAACAGTGTTATGTTACATTGTTTTCATAGGAAGGTGAAAGTAATATGATTAATGATTTAATTTCTAAAAAGGACTTATTAGATTTAACTAGTATCTCTTATGGTCAGCTTTATAGATGGAAACGGAAGAATTTAATTCCTGAGGACTGGTTCATACGAAAGTCAACATTCACAGGCCAAGAAACATTTTTTCCAAAAGAAAAGATGTTAGAACGAATCGAAAAAATTCAATCTATGAAAGAAAATTTATCTTTAGATGAATTAGCTGATATGTTCTCCCCTTCTGTTGGAGATGTCCGTTTAAATCCTGATGAGCTTTTAAAACGTAACATTGTTTCTAAATCTGTTCTCGACTTTTATTTAGCACATTATGGAGACATACAAGAATTTACTTTTGAGAGAATTTTAGAACTCTATATTTTAGAAAAACTTCTTCAGTCTGGGGAAATCAACCTCGAAGAAGGCAAAATGGTTCTACAAGTACTTAATGACCATTACAAAGAAGGTCAGTCAGCACATAGCCAATTGCTATTTATTCGCAAACTAGGAATCTCTTCTTGTTTAATGGTCTCTAATGAAGAAAGTTTACACTTTGAAAAAGGCACAAGAGTCGTAGTTGTTCTATCGATTGCAACATGCACAGAAGAATTAAAAAGCAGATTACTATAAGGAGGAGAAACAATGGCCACAAAGAATAAATTAGGCGACTTGATGATAAATGGTTTTGGCACTGCAAGCGGCGGTGAATTTGACCAAGTTAGTATTAATGGAAAAGGAACGGTCAATGGAGATCTACAATGTCATTTTTTTGAATGCAATGGTTCTGGAGCTGTTAATGGTGATATTAAGAGCGAAATAGTGAAGATTAGTGGGAACGCCAAAATAAATGGAAAAGTTTACACTACTGATTTAAAGGTGGAAGGTCGAGGGGTTATTAAAGGTAATGTATTGATGAGCAAAATGGTCATCTCCGGTACTTCATTCGTTGATGGGAATGTAAAAGGTGAAGAACTGAAAGTCCAGGGAAAAATTGTGGTAGATGGAGATTGTGAGGTTGAAGCTTTTAAGGCGGAAGGTCAATTTAAAGTAGAAGGACTATTAAGTGCTGAAACAATTGAAATTTATACGTACGGAGAATCGAGAGCTAAAGAAATTGGCGGCCAGACGATTAAAGTAAAGGAAAAATCGAACTTCCTTCTCAATCTACTAAAAACAGTTAAGTCCGTACAACTAGAGGCTGACCTTATTGAGGGTGATCATATTACATTAGAAAATACGAAAGCAAAGGTAGTTCGTGGAAATCAAATTATCATTGGCCAAAATTGCGAAATAGATCTTGTTGAATATAAAGAAACCTTTAAGACAGAGAAAAATGGCTATGTAAAAGAAAGTAAACAAATATAGTGTCGGAATGAGGGAGAGATATGGCAGATAAGAGAAATCTAGTTATTAATGGTTCTGGAAGCTCAGGTGGAGGCTCTTTTCATAAAATTAATATCCGTGGTGAAGGCACCATTACCACAGATTTTGATTGTGAGATTTTTAAAACATTTGGTACTAGTGGTATATTAAAAAACGGCAAAGCCAATAAATTTGAGATTTTTGGAGAAACCGAGGTCCACGGTAATCTCGATAGCCAGCAAATGAAAATCTTTGGAACAACAGAAGTAGACGGTTCTGTGCATGTGGGTAAAGCTAAAGTATGGGGAACACTTGAGGTAGGAAAAGGGTTTTATGGTGAAGAAGCTGATATTAAAGGCAGCCTTTCTGTCAAGGGAGATGCAGAGTTTGAAACCTTCCGTTCCTCCGGGGCTTTTGATATTAAAGGATTATTAAATGCTGGGACCATTGAAGTGAATGTGCGTTATGGACAGAGTAGTGCCAATGAAATTGGTGGAGACAAAATTACAGTTAAGAAAAAACGTTCCTTCTTTCCTTTTATGAAAGGTGAAGGCTCTTTACAGGTTAAGATTATTGAAGGCGATGATATCTTTTTAGAAAATACAATAGCTGATATCGTAAGGGGAAATAACGTCCAAATCGGCTCTGGCTGCGAAATAAAAATGGTAGAATACAAAAATAGCTATAAAGTAAATCCTGAGTCAACAGTTGTTGAATATAAAAAGATGAGCTAGATGCCTATATTGGTATCTAGCTTTTTTTCTCCTACATTATACATAATTCTTATCTGATAGTGGAAAAATGTAGAAAAAGCTATTCAGAGAGGTTTATATGTTTAAAAAAAGAATCAATAAGCTAATGGATAAAATGAAAATGGATGAGCAATATAGCGAACAATCTTCATTGAAGGATATCAATTTAAAGGAACAGTTCATTGATTCTAGCTTAGAAAAAAATATGGAAACATTTCAGTTCATTTATTCCATCCCAACTAATACAGACGTTAAAATTCGTAGTTTTAAAATGGGCGGGTTTCCGAAAAAAGTAGCAATCTTGTATATCAGTTCTATTATTGATACCAAAATCATTGAAGACAATGTCATAAAAGCTTTACAACAAAATAACGATCCTTCATCTAAGATTGAAAATATCATATCAGCGGAATCGGTAACCATTTTACAAAAAATTGAGGATATCTTAAAGGTGATTAACAAAGGAAATGCAGCACTATTTGTCGATGGTGAGGCAGAGGCTTATTTGATTGGTGCTGCTAACTTCCAAGGAAGAAGTATAGAAAAGCCTGAAAATGAAGTATCCCTTAAAGGACCTAAAGAAGGCTTTAATGAAAAAGCGATGACCAATATTTCGCTTATACGAAAAAAAATCAAAAATGAAAACCTTGTAGTGGAAGCTACTACTATTTCAAAACGGTCAAAAAATGAGCTATATATTCTGTATATTAAAGATATAGTGAACAATGAGCTTTTGCAAAATGTGAAAGAAAAGATAAACAGTTTTGATATAGATTCAATCCAAAATCTTTCGGTGTTGGAACAGCTCATTGATGAGCGACCTAAATCCCTATTCCCAACGATTTTATATACCGAGCGCCCAGACCGTGCATCACATTACCTTGAGGATGGCTTCATTGTATTATTAATGGAAAATTCTCCCGGATCATTAGTTTTACCTGCCACCTTTTGGTCTTTTTATCATTCATCCGATGATCGCTATCTTCGTTTTCTATATGGAAATTTTACTCGCTTTATTCGTATTCTCGCGTTATTTATCACATTATTTACGTCCGCCATATATGTAGCGGTAACAAACTTTCATGCTGAAATGGTCCCTCCTGATCTTCTACTAGCAATATCTGCGAATAGAGAAAAGGTTCCTTTTCCCTCTTTTATAGAAGTACTCATGATGGAAACGGCCTTTGAATTAATTCGAGAAGCTGGTTTAAGAGTGCCAAACCCTATTGGACCTACGATCGGGATAGTAGGAGCACTTATTTTGGGACAGGCTGCTGTGCAGGCGAATATTGTCAGTCCTATCGTAGTTATAGTTGTTGCTTTAGGTGGGTTAAGTTCGTTTGCAGTCGGAGATGTCAGTATGAATTTTGCTATTCGATTAAGTAGATTTTTTATCATCGTTTCGTCTGGATTATTTGGTATTTATGGTATGACAGCGATTTTTACGATGGCTTTATTTTATATTGTTTCCTTAAAGTCCTTTGGTGTACCATATTTAGCTCCTATGACCCCTAGGTATATCTCTTCACAGGATACGATTTTCAGAAAAATAATCAAAAATGAAAATTTTAGACCTGGGTACTTACAACCAAAGGACATTGAGAAAAAAGCAGGAGACACAAAATGAATCAATCAAATGGAAAGATTGGGATAAGAGAATACGTAGCTTTGGTTATTTTAATAATTGGGACAAAATTAGCTGATAATACTCCTGCCATCCTATATGAGAAAATGGATAATGCAGCTTGGATGTCCCCCATCATTATTGGTATAAGTTCAGTTATACCGATTTACTTTCTATTAAAGGTACTCTCTTTATATCCAGATAAAGGCTTAATGGATGTATTCAAACATCTCTGCGGAAAATATATCGGTTACTTGATTGTGCTGGTTTTATGGCTGATCGGATCCTTTGCCATTATTATTGATTCCGCCATTTATACAGATATTATCGGAACGATGTATTTTACGAAAACACCAACACTCATCCTGTATCTTGTCCTTATGGGTGTTAGTGCATATGGCGCTAAAAAAGGATTAGAACAAATTGGCTCCGTTGCCTTGTCAGTTATTTTTTACATTAAAATAACTTTATTTGTTGCATTAATTTTATCGTTTAAACAGGGTAATATTAATTACCTTTTTCCCATTCTTGGACAAGGTCATTGGGATATCTTGAAGGAAAGTTCATTAAAATTGTCTCTCTTTGGTGAATTTCTTTACTTAGGGATTATAGCTTCAAATATTAAATCGTTTAAGTATTATCGAAAAGGCACATGGATATCTCTTATTATACTAACAATTGAATTACCAGTGGCCATTGCATCTTTTTTAATTCTGTATGATTATGAACCATTAAAGTTGGTGAATTATCCTTTCCATGAAACGATTCGTTATTTATCGCTTGGTTTTTTAACTAATATAGAAACCTTCTTTTTCCCTTTTTGGTTGATATCAGCCTTTGTTCGCTTTTCTCTCTACTTATATCTATCTGGAATGATGTTTGGCTGGCTTTTTAAAATCAAAAACTTTGAATATGTCATCCCTTCTTTAGCGACCTTATTTGTTTTTCTGGGAATGATACCTGAAACTCCAACTTTTCAAATTTACCATTTACGAGATAATTTGCTTACCCTTATCACTCCCTTCTATTTTTTCCTACCTATTTTATTATGGGTGATCGCTAAGCTAAAAGGAGAAACAAAAAATGATAAAAGTGATAGGTAAATCGTTATGTATGATCCTTCCTTTACTCCTTATAAGTGGTTGTTGGGATCAAAAACAGGTGGAAAAAAGGGCCTATGTTTATGCAATTGGTTTAGATAAATCGGAAAAAGAAAATCGATTCAAAATCACCTACCTTATTGTGAATCCTGAATATGGAACATTAGCAACTGGTGGAAGTACGGACGCAAAACCATTTGAAATAATCAGTTTTGAAACCCCTGATTTAATCACCTCTCGAAACCTGGCTAATGTAGTAGTTGCTAAAGAAGTTACCTATGACTTATTAAAGGTCTTTTTAGTATCAGAAGAACTTGCCAAAGATGAAAATTTTATCAGATGGATTTACGATGCAACGAAGGATCGGGAAATTCGGAGAGATAATTATTTTATTGTTACTAAAGAGAATGCAACAGATTTTTTAAAGGAGAATGATCCCAAACTCGAAACAAGAATTCAAACTTTTTTTAATTTAATTCTCGAACGAGGCATTGAAACGGGTGTGATACCTAATTCTGAATTACATCGATTTTTCAAAATTACGGAAGCAGATGCCGACCTATTTTTAGCCATATACGGAACCACTCGAAAGGAAGACGAAGAACACCAACCTAAAGAAGAGGATGATATTTGGGCAGGTCAACTAAATACAAAGGGGATCACCAATAAAACGCAATTTCTTGGTTCAGCTGTTTTTAAAGAAGGAAAGATGATTGCAAAGCTGACTGGGGAAGAAACAAGGATTTCTGTCCTATTAAACGATACACTAGATACTTCAGATATTTTAA
>DASQIV010000721.1:0-4956 GCA_035631415.1 Pseudoneobacillus sp.
GCTAATTTTTCACCAGTAGCCAAGGCTGGAAGGTATTTTTGCTTCTGCTCTTCATTACCAAATAGCACGATTGGTAATGAACCGATACCTACATGAGCACCATGGGAGATGGAAAAACCACCTGCACGAGACATTTTTTCAGCTATTAGCGCTGAACTTACTTTATCTAAGCCAAGTCCACCGTATTCTTCAGGTACATCCACTCCAAGAAGACCTAATTCTCCCGCTTGCTTTAACAATTTAACAGAGCGATCAAATTCATGATTTTCTAAATGCTCTACTTGAGGTAACACCTCGTTGGCTACATAATCTTCTGTTGTTTTTGCAATCATTAATTGCTCATCATTGAAATCTTCGGGTGTAAATATACGATCTTTCGAAATATCATCGATTAAAAAGCTTCCACCTTTAATTAACTGATCCGTTTGGTTAGTCATCTCTTTTTCCTCCTTAATTTTAAATCTATAAGGCTCTTTTCGTAAAACAGCCAACTATAGTAATTCGAACACTCCAGCAGCGCCCATTCCGCCACCGATACACATGCTCACTAGACCGAATTGTTCATTTCTACGTTTCATTTCATGTAAAAGAGTTAACGTCAGCTTTGCACCTGTACAACCTAGTGGATGACCTAAAGCTATCCCTCCACCATTCACGTTTACTTTATCCTCATCAATTCCAAGTTCACGAATAACTTGGATAGCTTGAGAGGCAAAAGCTTCATTTAATTCAATCAGGCCGATATCTGAGAGTTCTAAACCTGCAATCTTTAATGCTCTTGGAATAGCCACTACTGGACCAATTCCCATAACTTCTGGCGGTACCCCACCTACTGCGAACGAACGGAATTTTGCTAATGGTTTTAACCCTAGTGACTCTGCCTTTTCACGGTCCATGACCATCACCGCGGCTGCTCCGTCACTAGTTTGTGATGCATTACCTGCTGTAACCGAACCCGTCACTGAAAATACAGGTCTAAGCTTTCCTAAAGAAGCTAGATTTGTATCGGGCCTTACCCCTTCATCTTGCGAAAACAGAATTTTCTTTTCAACTAATTTGTGGTTATGATCAACATAACGTTGAATGACCTCTACTGGTACTATTTCGTCTACAAACTTTCCTTCTTGGATAGCTCTGGCTGCCTTTTGATGGCTTCTTACTGCAAAAGCATCTTGGTCCTCACGAGAAACTCCATATTTTCTAGCAACCTCTTCTGCAGTATGACCCATCCCCATATAATACTCTGGTGCGTTTTCAACAAGTTTAATATTCAGCCGAGGTGTATGTCCGACCATCGGAACTAAGCTCATCGATTCGGCTCCACCGGCAATAATCGTATCAGAATGGCCCAACATGATTCTCTCTGCACCATATGCAATAGATTGTAAGCCTGATGAACAGTAACGATTAATCGTAATAGCTGGAACGGATGATGATAAGCCCGCTAATGCCCCAATATTCCGAGCCATATTCAAACCCTGTTCTGCTTCTGGCATCGCACAACCAATAATTAGATCATCGATGTTCCCCTCATAATTCCCCGCTCTTTTGAGTGTTTCTTGAACAACTAATGCGCCTAAATCATCAGGTCTTACATTGGCTAATGTCCCTTTTTTTGATTTACCGACTGGTGTTCGGGCTCCAGCAACGATGACTGCTTCTCTCACAAGAATCCTCTCCTTCCCTTAATACCTCTATGAATCTATTTATCAATTAAATATTAGTTGCGTAATGGCTTCCCTTTTACGAGCATATGCTGCATTCTCGCCTGCGATTTTGGTTCGGCAATTAAGCTAAGGAACGCTTCTCTTTCTAAATCAAGTAAATATTGTTCGTCTACTTCTGTGCCAAACGGAACTTTCCCACCTGCAATGACATAGGCAAGCTTCTTCGCAATTTTCAAATCATGCTCCGATATATAACCTGATAAGAACATAGCGTGAGCCCCTAATACTAATGTCGCATAACCGGTTTCACCAACAACAGGTACCTTTTTGCGAACAGGTGGCTTATAGCCCGTTTCGTAAATTGATAAGACAGCTTGCTTCGCATCATAAATAAGGTGGTCTCCGTTGACACTAATTCCATCCTTACTATTAAGGAAGTTATTGTCGTATGCTTCGTCAGCAGATGTAGAAACCTTTGCCATCGCAATCGTTTCAAAAACTTTGTTTGCCACTTTTTGCAAATCAAAGTCGACACCTTTTGGAGCATTGTCTAGATGTTTAATATAAAGCTCTTTGTTACCTCCACCACCTGGGATTAAACCAACTCCAACCTCTACAAGGCCCATATAGGTTTCAGAAGAAGCTTGAATATGTGCTGAAGGAAGACATACTTCTGTTCCACCACCAAGGGTCATTCCAAAAGGTGCTACTACCACTGGTTTTTGGCTATATTTAATTTTCATCATCGCATTTTGGAAATGACGAACGACCATATCAATTTCAAAATAGTTATCATCCTGTGCTTCCATTAACATCATGGCTAGGTTTGCACCTACACAGAAGTTTTTACCCTGATTTCCGATGACAAGACCTTTATAATTTTTCTCCACTTCATCTATCGCAAAGTTAATCATTTGAACGATATCAAGTCCAATTGCATTATTAGGAGATGTAAATTCTAATAGTGCTACTCCATCGCCTAAATCTATTAAGCTTGCTCCGCTATTCTTTTTAATGACTTCTTTTTCTTTCTTTACATTTTTTAGATTAATCACTTTTGCATTTTGTGGAACTTCCTTATATTCACCATTTGAATAGAAGTAAAGCTTTCCATTCTCTTCCTTATAGAAAGCATCGTGACCATTATCAAGCATTTTTTTTATCCAAGATGGAACTTGTAGGTTAGCTTCCTCCATTTTGGAGACTGATTTTTTCAGACCGATGGCGTCCCAAGTTTCAAATGGTCCTAACTCCCAACCGAAGCCCCATTTCATAGCTCGATCAATGGCTACAATGTCATCCGCAATCGTTCCTAATAAAGTAGCAGAGTATATAAATACAGGACTGAAAATATTCCATAATAATTGCCCTGCACGGTCCTCTGAATATACAAGCGCTTTCAATTTATTCGCTAAACCTTTTTCCTGCTTGCTTAATTCAGTTGAAGCAGTTTTCAGCTTTTTTCTTGGTCCATATTCTAATGTATTAGGGTCTAATTCAAGTATGTCTTTTCCTTGCTTAAGGAAGAATCCTTGACCAGATTTACTACCAAGCCAGCCTTTTTCAAGCATTTGCTTCATAAAGGAAGGAACTTCAAATACCTCTTTTTCTTCACCTTCAACTTGTTCATAGACGTTTTTAGCAACATGAGCAAAAGTATCAAGTCCAACAACATCTAATGTACGAAATGTAGCACTCTTGGGACGACCGATTATTGGACCGGTAACTGAATCTACTTCCCCAACACTATAGCCACCTTTAATCATTTCTTGAACGGTTACTAATAGTCCGTAAGTTCCGATACGGTTTGCAATAAAGTTCGGTGTATCCTTTGCTTCTACGACACCTTTCCCTAGTACGTCCTCGCCAAATTCTTTGATAAAAGCAAGAACCTCAGTTGAAGTATGTTTCGTTGGAATTACCTCTAATAATTTTAAGTAACGTGGAGGGTTGAAAAAATGCGTGCCTAAAAAATGCTTTTGAAAGTCCTCTGAACGACCTTCTGCCATTGCTTCTACACTAATACCTGATGTATTAGAGCTTACTATGCTTCCAGGCTTACGATATTGGTCCACCTTTTCGAAAACTTGCTTCTTAACTGCTAAATTTTCAACAACAACTTCAATAATCCAGTCTACTTCTGAAAGTCGCTGCATATCATCTTCTAAGTTCCCTGCTTCAATTAAAGCCAGGTTACTTTTCGTAGTTAACGGTGCTGGCTTTTGCTTTAGAAGCTTTTGAATAGCGGTTGAACTGATTCTATTTCTAACTTGCTTGTTTTCTAATGTTAATCCCTTTGCTGTCTCTGCATCTGTTAGTTCACGAGGTACAATATCCAATAATAAGGTAGGGATCCCAATGTTTGCTAAATGGGCAGCAATCCCTGAACCCATGACTCCAGATCCTAAAACAGCAGCCTTTTTTATACTTTGGATCAACTTAATTTCCCCCTTTTACACTTTTTGAATGAATACTCATTCATTTTATTCCCAAAAAAAATATTCGCGTTCATGAATGAGTGTTACTACCTTAACTATAAAATATTTCGAAAATTTGTGCAATCCCAAACTGTTAATTTTACGAAAAGTTAATTTATTTTTTTAAGACAAATATCTATAAAATTGGACATGATAAAACACGAGGTGATATTTCATGGCAAAGCAGAAAAAAGATCCTTCTAAAGCTGGTGTAAGTGCAGCAAGTGTCCAAGGTGACGCTGGTCCAAATCAGGAACGTGAAGGAAAAAAGAAAGTAAACAGCCAAAACAATCAATACAAAAAATAGAAATATGAATGAACCAATATCAATGAAAAGAGTAGACCGGGCCATTAAAGCCGGTCTATTTTTTTGTAACCCTTTCGGTTGTGGCGGAGAAAATGCTAATTCGCACTTGAAATAACAACTTAAATCCACAATAAAAGCCGTCGATTTCAATGTTGGAAATCACGGCTATTTTCTTTGGCTAGAACAGAGATGTCTATTAATGAAAAACGAACACTAATTGAACTGTAGTTTCTTATTATTGGCTATTTAAAAAATATCTAAAACCAGTTTTAAAAAATGGATAATACTCAAATGAGTTAGTCTAAGTAAATGAGAGGATAGATTCAATGGTAATAAATATAGCTTGATAGCGGAACATATGTCTGATGCGAGTGAGAATTTATTTATAGCGTATTGTAGGTCCGGTAAATGTTTTCTCTTATTTTTTTTCGGACACAGGGTACGTTATTTGTATCAATTACGCTATTTTGGAGGTGTTTTCGGACACAGGGTACGCTATTGGCTT
>DASQIV010000722.1:0-2900 GCA_035631415.1 Pseudoneobacillus sp.
ATAATCATTATATAAATTACTTTATTAAAGTTATTTTAATCTAAAGAAAAAAATCTACTATTTATGATTTTTATAATAAGGAGTGAAGGAAATGGTTACGTTATATACTTCACCAAGTTGCACATCTTGTAGAAAAGCTAAAAGTTGGCTTGAAGAGCATGAGATTCCTTATGCTGAAAGAAATATATTTGCTGAGCCTTTAACGATTGATGAGATAAAGGAAATCTTAAGAATGACCGAAGATGGTACTGATGAAATTATCTCTACAAGGTCTAAGACTTTTCAAAAATTAAATGTAAATGTTGAAAGTATGCCTTTACAGGATCTTTTTGAATTAATTAAAGAAAACCCTGGCTTGTTAAGACGTCCTATTATTTTGGATGAAAAACGTTTACAAGTTGGTTATAATGAGGATGAAATTAGAAGATTTCTTCCAAGAAGAGTAAGAACTTATCAATTAAGAGAAGCTCAACGTTTAGTAAATTAATTTAGTTTTTTAAAACCTTCATGTTTTTGAACATAGAAGGTTTTTTTTGTCTATTTATAAGGCTCTTCTCAAGAAAGAAAGCAGTTCCAAAATCAATGCAAAAACATCCTTTTATAAACATCCTTACTTTGAAAATTGTTTAATTAAAAAATTATTGTTATAATTATTTAACATAAAAAATATGCAATATAGGCATATGATGATTTTTAAATTTTTAGCCTTTTTTATTTCCCATATTACTACTTTTGTCATAAAATGAAAGTACAAGGTATACAATATCATTTATCAATTTGGTGTAATAAAAAACCCATTAGGACAGGGGTATTTTATTCCTTCAATCATATACCAGAAGGGAGAGTGTATGATGGAAATAGAACGAATTAATGAAAATACCGTAAAATTTTATATTTCTTATGTTGATATAGAACAGAGAGGCTTTGATCGCGAAGAAATCTGGTACAATCGCGAACGTAGCGAAGAGCTTTTTTGGGAAATGATGGATGAAGTTCATCAAGAAGAAGAATTTGAGGTTGAAGGACCTCTTTGGATTCAAGTTCATGCACTTGATAAAGGGTTAGAGATTCTTGTTACAAAAGCTCAGGTTGGAAAAGATGGGCAAAAGTTTGACCTACCAATTCCTTCAGATAAGTATAAAGATTCGCCTGTAGATGAAAGAATTGAAGATCTTTTAGATCAACAATTTAATTCCAATAAAGAGGATCAGGACGACGAGTATTCTGATGAACCTTTGGAGTTTTTAATGACGTTTAAAGATTTTGAAGATGTGATTTCCTTATCAAAACGTCCAGGACTTGACGATATTTTTTCTAAATTACTTGCATATGAAAATAAATATTATTTATACCTTGAATTTGACGAAGAAATATTTAGCGAAGAAGAAATTGATAACCTTCTAAGTATAATTATGGAATACGGGGTTGAATCACACATGACGATTCACCGTCTTGAAGAGTATGGTAAAGAAGTAATAGGAGAAAACGTATTTGAAACGATAAGAAAACACTTCTCATAATGTGATCGCCGATTTCTTGGTTGAAATCGGCCTTTTTTTCTATATGGATTTATAGTTTTCCAAATGAGTAAAAATTTTTATATTCGTGTAAGATAAGCTTCTATATATGCAGTTAACGAGGTAAGGGATAGGTGATAAATTTGAAAAATACCATACGTATAATCCTATTTCTTTCGGTTTTGGTCCTTCTAGGTTCATTTTTTAAAGATTATATTGGAGGCGGATTTATTCGTCTATCTAGTATTTTCATCACATTATCTGTCATTTTTATTAGTTTTGTGATTTTCTTGGAAAACAGACACCCCACACAAACGTTAACATGGCTTGTCGTTTTAGGGAGTTTTCCACTAGTTGGATTCTTGTTCTATTTACTTTTTGGACGGAACTATCGGAAGGAACGAATGTTTCGAAAGAAATACTTTTTAGATAAACAAGCCTTCTTAACGATTGAAGGAGAGGAGGATCCAAAAAGTGAAGAAAAGATGAGGCAAATGGGCGACCAACAAAGAAGATTGTTTGCTTTAGCTCAAAAGCTTGGGAATAGTCCTATTTCATTTGCAACTTCTACGAGGACTTTAACGAATGGAAATGAAACATTTAAATGTATTATGAATGAAATAAAGAAAGCAACACACCATATCCATTTAGAATATTACATTGTTCGAGATGATGATATTGGTCAGGAAATTAAAAAGTTATTAATTTCAAAGTCAAAGGAAGGAGTAAAGATTCGTTTCTTATATGATGCAGTTGGCTCATGGAAGTTATCGAAATCCTTTATTCAAGACCTACGAAATGAAGGTATCGAAATGGTGCCTTTTGGACCTGTTAGACTTCCCTTTTTAAATAATAAGTTTAATTTCCGTAATCATAGAAAAATTATTGTGATTGATGGTTCTGTGGGCTTTGTAGGTGGTTTAAATATAGGAGATGAATATCTTGGCAGAAGTGATCAATTTGGCTTTTGGCGTGATACGCACTTAATGTTAAAAGGAGAGGCTGTTCGATCTTTACAATTAATATTCTTACAGGATTGGTATTATATGACCAATCACAGTTTTTTAACTGCGGAATATCTATCTCCTGATTTGGAAGAAAATATTCATGGTGGAGTTCAACTCATTGCGGGTGGCCCTGATAATGAATGGAGTGTTATAAAAAATATTTTCTTCTCTATGATCACCTCAGCAGAAAAAAACGTTTGGATTGCATCACCTTATTTTATCCCAGATGAAGATATCTTCTCTGCTATTAAAGTTGCTGCCTTAAGTGGGATAGATGTGAGAATTCTAGTACCTAAAAAACCGGATAAACGGATAGTATTCCATGCATCAAGGTCTTATTTTCCGGAATTGATGGAGGCGGGAGTTCGAATATTTG
>DASQIV010000723.1:0-8400 GCA_035631415.1 Pseudoneobacillus sp.
TTAAAAGTTTCAGCAAAATCTAATCCTAATTCGGTAGCTGGTGCGCTTGCTGGAGTTCTGCGTGAACGAGGGGCAGCAGAAATCCAAGCAATTGGTGCGGGTGCATTAAATCAAGCTGTAAAGGCAGTAGCGATTGCAAGAGGATTTGTGGCGCCTAGCGGGGTCGATTTAATTTGTATCCCAGCATTTACCGATATTTTGATTGATGGTGAAGAACGTACTGCAATAAAACTAATTGTCGAGCCAAGATAGTTCCTGAAGGCTTTAATTTCAGAAGTGTCAATCGTCATTTATTTATAGACTCTTATTTTTAAAATTAATTAGTTACCCTGGTTGCTGTTATGCAATCAGGTTCTTTTTTTCTGAAGGAAAAAAGGTTCTTTTTTTCTGAAGGAAAAAATGGTTCATTTTTTCAATAGAATTAATGTTTGTGAAAGGGTGAGGAGATTGGGGATTTTTGACGCTCACTGTGATGTTCTATATAAAATGTTTTTAGATCCTTCCATCCATTTTCAAGATTCGAATAAACTTCAGGTAACACTGACTGGGATGATAGAGGCGAAAACCAAAATTCAGTGCTTTGCTATTTATGTTCCTACTACCGTACACCCTGAGCTTTCATTTCATGCTGCATTGTACATGGTCGATTTATTTTTCGAGAAGATAATCAAACCCAATCCACAAATGAAACTCATCAAAAGCAAAGCAGATATTGAAAAGTTAAATAATGATGAAATAGGAGCTATACTTACTCTTGAAGGCTGTGACTCAATTGGGAAAGATCTCCTTAAATTAAAAACATTGTTAAGATTAGGTGTAACATCTGTTGGATTAACTTGGAATTATGCGAATCATGTCGCAGATGGCGTACTAGAAGATAGGCGGGCAGGATTATCGAAATTTGGTAAAGAGGTAGTTGGATTATTAAATGAATCTCAAACATGGATTGATGTATCTCATTTGTCTGAAAAAGGGTTTTGGGACATAATCGAATGGGGTGATCATCCTTACGCCTCGCACTCTAATTGTTACTCTTTATGTCCACATCCCCGGAATTTAAGAGATGAACAAATTGAAGCATTGATAGAAAGGGATAGTGTCATCGGAATTACCTTTTTTCCACCATTTCTTTCCGGGAAAAGTCATGCCACTATGACGGATGTTTTAAACCATTTAGAGCATATTTGTATGCTTGGTGGGGAAAAACATGTTGGATTTGGCTCGGATTTTGATGGTATTGATAAAATGGTTACTGGGTTAGAATCGATTGATGGCTATCGATCGCTTGTGAATGAATTATATAAATACTATAGTGATATACAAGTAAAACAGTTTTTATATGAAAACATGGCATCAAGATATCCAAAAATATAACAGAAAAAGACTGTGGAGCCTCAAGGCTTTCACAGTTTTTTTTATGAGATAAAATAAGAAACCTACTAAATTGTTAATCTTATTTTAAATTATTAAAAAATATTCATATTTTATTCAATATTTGGCCATAAAGGGTTGCATTTTTTTGCTCATAGGTCTAGAATTGAAAGCGTTTAGTACCCTTCCAAATAAAACAATTCGTAGCTTATTGGCTATGAAAATTATTTATAGGAAAAGTACTACCACTACTAATGTAACGTTTTTACATATCTAAAGGGGTGTAAGTCATGATCAAGCAACTTTCGTGGAAAGTTGGCGGACAGCAAGGGGAAGGTATTGAAAGTACCGGAGAAATTTTTTCTATCGCATTAAATCGTTTAGGGTATTACTTATACGGCTACCGCCACTTTTCTTCACGTATTAAAGGTGGACACACAAACAATAAGATTCGTGTTAGTACAACTGAAGTACGTTCCATTTCAGACGATTTAGATATTCTTGTAGCTTTTGATCAAGAAACAATTGATTTAAACTACAAAGAGTTACATGATCGTGGAGTGATAATGGCGGATGCAAAATTTGATCCGAAAAAGCCAGAGGATACAAATGCAAATTTATATTCTGTACCATTTACAGAGATAGCATCTGAATTAGGTACATCCCTGATGAAAAACATGGTAGCGATAGGGGCTACTTCAGCAGTTTTAGACCTAGACATTAAAGTTTTTGAAGTAGTAGTTCAAGAAATTTTTGGTCGTAAAGGACAACAAGTTGTTGATAAAAATATGGAAGCCATTCAAGCTGGCTTTGATTATATGAAAAAAGAATTAGGTAATGTTGAAACAATGCAGCTAGAAAAAGCTGATGGAAAACAACGATTATTTATGATTGGTAACGATGCGATCGCACTAGGATTTATTGCAGGTGGGACTCGTTTTATGGCAGCGTATCCAATTACACCAGCTTCTGATATTATGGAATATTTAATTAAAAAACTTCCTGCAATAGGCGGAACAGTAATCCAAACTGAAGATGAAATTGCAGCTGTTACTATGACAATTGGTGCAAACTACGGTGGTGTACGTGCGATTACAGCATCCTCTGGCCCTGGATTATCTTTAAAAATGGAGGCAATTGGTTTATCAGGAATCACTGAAACTCCTATTGTCATCGTAGATACTCAACGTGGAGGTCCATCAACAGGATTACCGACAAAACAAGAGCAATCTGATTTAATGGCAATGATTTACGGGACTCATGGTGAAATCCCGAAAATCGTTATGGCTCCAAGCACAGTAGAAGAGGCATTCTATGATGCAGCAGAAGCACTAAATCTTGCTGAGGAATATCAATGTCCAGTTATATTAATAACTGATCTTCAATTATCACTTGGGAAACAAACTACTCAACAATTAGAATTAGATAAAGTGGAAATCCGTCGTGGAAAACTAGTAACGGGTGAACTTCCTGAAATAGCAGATAAGGGTTATTTCAAACGTTATGAAGTAACTGAAGATGGTATTTCACCACGTGTTATTCCTGGTACGAAAAATGGTATTCACCATGTTACAGGGGTAGAACATGACGAAACTGGTAAACCATCTGAATCAGCAACAAACAGAAATGCTCAAATGGATAAACGCTTCCGTAAAATGGAAAATATTCGTTTCAATACACCTGTTTACAAAAATGCTCCACACGAAGAAGCTGACCTATTAATTGTAGGTTTTAATTCAACTCGTGGTGCTATTGAGGAAGCAACAAGTCGCCTTGAAAAAGACGGAATAAAAGTAAATCATGCACATATGCGCTTAATTCATCCTTTTCCAAAAGATGATATCTTGCCTCTTCTTAAATCTGCAAAGAAAATTGCAGTTATTGAAAACAATGCAACTGGTCAATTAGCAAATATTATTAAAATGAATGTGGGTCATGCTGAAAAAATGCATAATATCTTAAAGTATGACGGAAATCCGTTCTTACCACATGAAGTACACACAAAATGTAAGGAGTTGTTCTAAATGGCAACTTTTAAAGAATTTCGTAACAATGTAAAACCGAACTGGTGCCCTGGTTGTGGCGACTTCTCTGTACAAGCTGCTATGCAGCGTGCTGCAGCAAATGTTGGTTTAGAACCTGAAAACCTAGCTGTTATTTCTGGAATTGGTTGTTCTGGTCGTATTTCTGGATATATTAATTCTTATGGACTACACGGAATACATGGTCGTTCTTTACCAATTGCACAAGGTGTGAAAATGGCTAACCGTGACTTAACTGTTATCGCTTCTGGTGGTGATGGAGACGGTTTTGCAATTGGTATGGGTCACACTATTCATGCGATTCGTCGTAATCTAGATATTACCTATATCGTTATGGATAACCAAATTTATGGTTTAACTAAAGGACAAACCTCACCACGTTCTGCTGCAGGTTTTAAAACAAAATCTACTCCATCTGGATCAATTGAGCCATCTCTATCTCCAATGGAAACAGCTTTAACAGTTGGTGCTACGTTTGTAGCTCAAAGTTTTTCAACTGACTTAAAAGAATTGACAGCTCTAATAGAAGCAGGTTTGAATCATAAAGGATTCTCTTTAATTAACGTATTCAGCCCTTGTGTAACATACAACAAGGTAAACACATACGATTGGTTCAAAGAAAACTTAACTAAACTTTCAGATATTGAAGGATATGATCCATCAAATCGCGAAATGGCAATGCAAACTTTAATGAAGCATAATAGCCTGGTAACAGGTTTAATCTATCAAGATAAAGAACGCAAATCATATCAAGATTTGATTCAAGGTTACTCTGAAACTCCACTTACCCAAGCTGAACTTAAGATTGACCAAGCATATTTTGATAAATTAGCTGCTGAATTTATGTAATAAACAGTCCCACGACCAATGTCGTGGGATTTTTATTTTTTTTAAAATACAATTAGGTTAAAACCATTTGTATAGTCAGAAAAATTTTCTAGCGAGAAAAGAGATTTTTTGCGATTGGTAAGTTTATAGATTTGCTTGGCGATGTAGTCGGTTTACTTCTTCATCAATTGTTTTTATTTCAATTCTTTCAAAGAGCCGCCGAGTATTTGAAAGTTTATTTGAATAGCTAGTAGTTGTTTGCCATCTCCATTTGTCGATCCCTATTATTTCCTTTACTTCATTACTAGAAAAAGGTAGGAATGGGGAAAGCAGCTGAACTAGGTTTGCAATAAGAAATACACAGTTTGAAATGGTAATATCGCAATAGCATTTATCCTCTGAAATTTTCTTCCATGGTTGTTCTTCATCAAAAAATTTGTTTGCTTTTCGAATATAAGTAAATACTTCGGTCAATGCTTCTTTAAATTGAGAGCTCTCAATCCGTTTTCCTATCTTTTGATAGAGAAGTTCTATGTCTATTTCAAATTCCTTTTTTATGGTACCAGTTGGAATTTCATTATCATAGTATTTTTCTATAAACTTGAATGTACGATTCACTAGATTTCCGTAAGCACCAAGTAGCTCACTGTTATGACTATAGATAAATTCTCTCCAAGAGAAATCTGTATCTCGGTTTTCAGGAGCATTTATGGTTAAAAAATAACGAATAGAGTCAGGATGATATTTTTCTAATACTTCAGGTACCCATACTGCCCAGTTCCTACTGGTAGAAAGTTTCTTTTTTTCCACCGTTAAATATTCGTTTGAGACAATATGCATGGGTAAACCTTTATTTCCGATTCCGATTAAAATGGCTGGCCATATAATTGAATGAAAAGGAATATTATCTTTGCCATGGACATAATAAGTTTTAGCTTTCTCATTCCAAAATACTGAATCGTCTTTTGCATTTTCCATAGCCCACAGTCTACTTGCAGAATAATATCCTGAGACAGCTTCTATCCAAACATATATTTTCTTCTCTTCATATCCCTTAATAGGAACACTTACTCCAACCGGTAAATCTCTTGTAGCAGCCCGATCTATCAGTCCTTCTTTTAGATATCGGCTGGTAAGCTGAAGTGCATTTTCTCTCCAAAGATGATTAGACTTTGCATTTTCTAGATATTTTTCAAGCTCATTCTGAAACATGCTCAATGCAAAATAAAAATGTTCTGTTTGTTTTATAGTCGGAGAATTCCCGCAAAGTTTACAAGATTTATGGATTAAATCGATAGGATCCAGGATTTTAGAACAATTATCACATTGGTCACCTCGTGCTTGATTTCCGCATTGAGGACAGTTACCTTCCACATATCGATCTGGTAGAAACTGTATACACGATTCACAATAGGTTTGTTCCACTTCTTTTTTTTCAATAAATCCTTTTTCAAGCAAATCTAGAAATATTTCTTGGACAACATGATGATGATGCACGGTATCTGTCCGTGTATAGCAATCAAAGGAAAAACCTAGTTTTTTAAAGCATTCTTTAAATTCAAGGTGATAATGATCAGCAATCACCTTAGGTGAAACACCATCCTGTTTTGCTCTAATCGTAATGGGAGTACCGTTACAATCACTTCCAGAAACGTATAGAACCTTCTCGCCTTTAGTCCTGAAGTATCTAGCTAAAATATCTCCAGGCAGTAAACTTGAAATATGACCAAGATGTAAAGAACCATTTGCATATGGCCATGCGCCGCCAATAAATATATTCATTTTTCAGTCCTCCTTTAAACAAATAAAAAACCCCATCCTTATTAATTGACTTTCTGATAAAAGTCATATTAATAAGGACGAGGTTGAATCTCGTGGTACCACCTTAATTCACTATTGATTCACACCAATAGTCTTAGCAAGTACTTAAACACAAAGGTGTTCGTATACTGTGGTTTTGATAACAAGTACCAACACTTGTCGTAGCCTACTTGTATATGAATATACGTTCAGTACGACGCTCAGAGACCATTTTTCAAATGAGTATTTTTGCTTCTTTTCAGCACCCGAAGCTCTCTGTGAAAAACATTTCATTTTACTTTTTCTCTTCAAAGCCTTTAATATAAAAGTATTAATTTACATTATATTACCAATAGATGATATAATTCAAGATTTTTTTATTAAAAAAGTGGAATGGAATGGTGAAATGAAAAACAAGAAAAAAGCGGTGTTTTTGTTAGGTTTAATGATTTTATGTGGTATTATTTATTTTGGTTTTTTACATTTTAAAATAAGGGAAAATATTGTTAATGGAGCAACGAGTCAAGCTGATTATCTCATTATTCTAGGTGCAAGAGTAAAAGGAAATGTACCATCATTGGCACTTCAGTATCGTATTGATACAGCTGCTAAGTATTTGAAGGAAAATCCTCGTACAATAGCGATTGCTTCTGGGGGACAAGGACCAGGGGAAGATATAACAGAAGCAGAAGCGATAAAAAAGGGGTTAATAAAACAAAAAATAGAAAGCGAAAGGATCATTTTAGAAGACAAATCTACGAATACAGTTGAAAATATAAATTTTTCAAAAAAATTAATACCGAAAAGTTCTGATATCGGAATTCTTGTCACAAATGACTTTCATATTTATCGAGCAAAGATGATAGCAAGAGATCAAGGTCTAGATATAGAGGGTCTACCTGCAAGGACACCCGTAGTTGCTCTAATAAAATCGTATAGTAGAGAATATTTAGCCATTACAAAATACTATCTATTTAAATAACTATTTTAATAATAATCAATCAGCCTATCGAATGTAAGAAGGAAAATGATTAATAAACGAAGAATTATTAATAGAGAGACATTATAAGGGGGATTTTTATGTTTTATTCGATAAATGGGTTCTTACAATTATGGATGTATGAAGCAGGTGCGACACAAAAACTATTAAATGAATTAACAGATGAGTCACTTAAGCAGGAGATTACTCCAGAAAATTGGACTTTAGGTCGAGTATCATGGCATATTGTTACTGCTATTAGAGCCATGACTGCCCAAACAGACTTAGTTTTTGTTGCATCGGCAGAAGATTGGCCTGTTCCACCTTCAGCGAAATTTATTGCAGATAGTTATGCACAAGCATGTGAAGCATTTTTTGAAGCAATTACTAGCCATTGGACTGATGAATCCTTGCAAGAGACCGTTAACTTCTTTGGACAAGAAATGCCTAAAGGGCAATTATTAATGTTTTTAATTCAACATCAAATTCATCATCGAGGTCAAATGACTGTACTAATGCGTCAAGCTGGCTTAAATGTACCTGGCATTTATGGACCATCTAAAGAAGAATGGGCTATCCTTGGTATGGAAGCTCCCAGCATGTAAGCATAATTCCAACAATGTTGACAAAACTATAAAACCTAATATATAATTTCAAAAAAAATATGTGGAAACGTTGAGAAGGATTAGTAAAATGTTTAAGTCTTTTACAGAGAGGGAATCATACGCTGCAAGATTCCTATAGACATCATTTGAACCTGCCTTTGAGTTCTCGATCGAATTTTGAAGATCGCAGCGGATAATGTCCGTTATCATGGAAAGTGTGTAAAGCATTGCTTTGCAAATTAGGGTGGTACCGCCAAGTCTTGGTCCCTTTTTAGGGATTAAGGCTTTTTTTATTTATAAAAATTTAATGAGGTGTCAAAATGGCGAAGGAATTTGTAAAAGATATAACAGGGATGGAAGTTGATTTTGCGCAATGGTATACAGATGTAGTCACGAAAGCGGACTTAATTGATTATTCAAGTGTCCGTGGTTCCATGATTATTCGTCCATATGGCTACGCTTTATGGGACAATATTAAAAATGAACTAGATGCTCGAATAAAAGAAACAGGGCATGAGAATGTTTATATGCCTTTATTTATTCCGGAGAGCCTATTGCAAAAAGAAAAAGATCATATCGAAGGTTTTGCTCCAGAAGTCGCATGGGTGACTCATGGAGGCTCAGAGGAGCTAACAGAACGCTGGTGTGTTCGACCGACTTCAGAAGTCCTTTTTTGTGAGCATTATAAAAATATTATTCATTCATATCGTGATTTACCAAAGCTCTATAATCAATGGGCAAATGTGGTTCGATGGGAAAAGACAACTAGACCATT
>DASQIV010000724.1:0-2947 GCA_035631415.1 Pseudoneobacillus sp.
ATACTTTAAAAATTGTTTTTTGGGTTTTTTCAATTTTTTCTGTCATCTTTTTTTTGTCGCATGGATTGGTTGAGAGAATTCTTATTCCAGCAAGAAACGATTCATTTGAGATGTTAGTCAATTCTGGAAGGGGTGCAAGAACACTTTCTCCAGAACCCTCTTTTTTTGCACTTCATGTTTTTAATTTATATATAATTTTCTATCTATTGGCAACTAAAGAGTCGATATTAAAATATGGAAATATAATATTTTTATTAGCATCATTCTGTTTAATGATTTCTTTAAGTGGATATGGTTTTGTTATTTTTTTATTGATTTTCTTCATGAGATATACAAAAATTTCACTTACCATGGCTTTTCTATTAATACTTTCTTCTGGAGTATTAATTAGTTATTTGGATTCTCTGCAAAATTTCAGAGGGATTAGATTATTAACTACAGTTCTTGTTGAAAATCCTATGGTTCTATTGAATGATGCAAGCTTCCTATCTAGATTTGGTTCTTTTATTGCGTATTTGCAAAATATAAAAGAAAATTATATTATAGGTGATGGTTTTACCTTACTCCAAGGTGGGGGGTTTATTAGCATTGTTTCCTCATTAGGGATAATCGCTGCGCTATTTCTGATATATATATTATTCGAAATTTTCACTTTAAAAAAATCAGGATTTAAAATTAAAATTATATTGATTTTTTGGTTTTTAATCAATTTGTTTTCTGGACCTATTGGCATTCCTACATTGGGAGTAATTATAGGTTTAATACTAAGAAAGAACCATACTGGAAGCGGGTTTAATAAATTCCAAAACCTGGTTAATGCGTAATGAAATGAGTTTTAAAATATCAGTATTATTAGCAGTATATAATGGCGAAAAATATATTCAAGAAGCAATTGACAGCATAGTTGTTCAAACATATACAAACTGGGAGTTACTTATTGTAGATAATGGTTCAATAGACACTACAAAACTAATATGCGAAAAGGCAGCGGTGAATGATTCAAGAATTAAGTTTTTTAAACTTAAAGAAAAAGGGAAAACCAATTCTTATAATTTAGCTTTCGAAAAATCCTCTGGCGATTTTATATGTTTTTTTGCAGCGGATGATAAATTAACTCCAAGGAGTTTAGAAAGCAGACTAAATAATATTGAGGATATAAAATCAGGATATTCCACCTGTTTATTGAGAACTTTTTCTGAAGATCATACACATAATGGTATCGTTTTTCCTAAAAATAAGGATTTACCTAATTATTCTGGAGGGTCAATTTTTTTTGCTAGGAGATTAGCAGATTTAGCATTTCCTATTCCAGTTACTTTCCCTAACGAAGATACCTGGACCTCATTGCACCTGAGAGCCTTTGGGGTAAATAAGCACCTTCCTGAGGTTTGTTATGACTACCGAATTCATGATAACAACTCGTATGGATATGCACTTTCCTTCGATGAAAAACGCCTTAGATTTTTACAGAGAATGGAGGCCTATCAGATATTTTATGATCGATATAAAGATAAACAGGTTCCTTTTGTAGATAATTATATCAAATTTTTTGTAAAAGGATTGAACTTTGCAAAAAATAGCCAAATTCTAAATATTTTATTTACTCAACTTCCAGTTCGTGAACGCTTAATCTTCATCTTTTACAGCGCCCCCATTTTATATAAATTAAGATATAAGTATTTCAAGTTTTTTAGCGGTATTTTTAATTAAATGAGATTTAAGAAATACAGACGCACTTAGGGTCATTCGCTGCATTAATAGTTGTTTATTTACACTACTCGCAACTTTAAATACGGATTTTTAGGTGTTTAGTCTTTTCTTATTAATGGAAATGTTCTTTTCCACACGCTTAGTTTTTAGGGATATTAAATCAACTATAACTATCTTTACCGATTAATTATATGTGAAAAATGGATAGTTTGAATGAAAGAAGATTGTATTTTATTATTGCTTTTGTTGTCTTAGTGATTGTCTCACTTTTAGTTAATAGATTTGTAAATAAAAAATATACTAGATTAGTTATAATATTTTCAATATCTATTTCTTTTTATATTTCTTATATATACATTAAGAATTATAAGCCTTACGTTAGTTTAACGTATCACGAGTTATACAATCTTAAGAAAAAATACAATATTAAAAGGGTGATGATGAATCCAAAGGTATTGTCTGAAATTTCAAATAATAATTTCAAGATATTGAACTCATCAAAGGATTATAATTCCTATATTGAAAATGCTGACACACTATTAGTAACACTTCAAAAAGAATTATCTGAAAACAATTATTCACCTAAACTACATCAAGTAGCTTCAATTTCTGTGTTAATTTCAACTTTATTTGCATATGGAAATCCTATTCCTTATTCTGATAGTGTTGGATGCCTTAGCCAAAATTATAAAAGTAAAAAAACTTCTAATAATGGTGGTGGAAATTATGATTTTCAGCTTTTAAAGGAAAATAGGATTGGTTGTTGTACAGACTATGCGTACATTATGTCAAAATTTTTGAATTTTTATAAATACAAAAATAGATATGTTTTGATTTCGGGACATATACTTAACGAATTTCAAGTAGATGGTAAATGGTATATGGTTGATGCGAATACAGGTATTTTGGCTACAAAATCATTTACATCCGATAAGAGTAATTTTCAGATTTTCTACTTGCCCCATTTCGGCATGATGGATTCACCAGTTTATAGACCAGACTTAGTGACATTTAGGGAGTTTATGTCAAATGTAATTTGTGATCAAAAAATTGCAGATGGTATTTTTATCAAATATATAGCTGAAAACGAGTATCAGCCATATTAATCTAAAATTGTTTCTTTAAATATTTACGGATTATTAAAAATACTGTAATCTGCTGAATCTTTTGAATTTATCTTACTGATAAAATACTATCTTTGCGGGCAATTTTTTGTTCCTGGGATGGACACTTTTAA
>DASQIV010000725.1:0-4073 GCA_035631415.1 Pseudoneobacillus sp.
TAATTCCTTTATCAATGCGAGAAGAATTTACCGGTCCTATCGGAGCTGCTAATGTTAAACCGAGGATAATATAACTAAGAAGGATATTTACATTCAGGAAAACCACTCCATCCTAAAATAGAAACTTGTACATTTTATGAACAAGCCTAAAAAAATAAAACTGATTGGTTAAAAAAACCCGAACAATTTTTTAATAAAATATGTTTTAAATTTGTGTTCAATTTTCATATTATTTAGAATATAAATGAGTGATTGAAAAAGGGGGTAAATAGATGAAAATCTTAATTATTGGTGGGACAAGATTTTTAGGTCGGTTTTTAGTAGAAGAGGGTCAGAAAAGAAACCACGAAATTACCTTGTTTAATAGAGGAACAAATAAGGATGTTTTTCCAAATGTAGAGCAAGTGTTTGGCGATCGAAATCAAGTACAAGATTTAGAGCAATTAAAAGGACGTAAATGGGATGCTGTTATAGATACATGTGGATATTTACCACAGACTTTGGATAAATCCATCCAAGTAATAGGTGAGCTTGTTGAACAATACGTTTTTATTTCAACTATTTCAGTCTATAAGGATTTTTCTAAAAAGAACTATAATGAGGATGCTGAAAGTCTAACGATGTCGAAAGAGGAAGTGGATGAAATAACGAAGGGCAGTGATGCACCAGTCATGAGTCATTATGGTGAACTTAAATCACTATGTGAGCAGGCTCTATTAAATTCAGTTCCTTCCAAAAGTTTAATTATTCGTCCTGGATTAATAGTTGGTCCTTACGATAATTCCGATCGTTTTACCTATTGGGTTAAACGTATCAATGAGGGTGGGAAGGTACTTGCCCCAGGTAATCCAGACAGAATGGTACAATATATTGACGTAAGAGATTTAGCTAAGTGGACCATTCAAATGGTAGAAAAAAAGAAAACAGGTGTGTTTAACGCAACTGGAATTGATAAAAAACTAACGATGAATAGTTTGCTTCAAGGAATTGTAAGAGGTATCGATAGTGATGCAGAATTGGTGTGGGCAAAAGATGATTTTTTATTAGAAAATGAAGTGGGTCCTTGGATGGAAATGCCTCTATGGATACCAGAGGGAAAGCCACTTTCAGATGGTAAAGATATGAGTGGGATGCTCTCAGCAAATACGGAGCGTGCTGTATCAGAAGGTCTAAGCTTTCGAACTGTAGAAGAAACCGCATCTGATACATTAAAATGGTATCAAGAAGTAAGAGGCTCCGTGGAAATGAGGGCAGGAATGGTAAAAGAAAAGGAAAGTCAGCTTTTAGAAAAATTAAAGACTACTTCTGTAAACTAAAAATAAAACATAAACAAAAAGACTAGCTCATTTTTGTGATGTGCACCCCAAAAGTTAGACGAAGCAATTCTAACTTTTGGGATGCACATCATTGCTAGTCTTTTTGTTTTATTTAAACCATCCTTTTTTTCGAAACCATAAAAACATAGCTGAACTTATGACTATCATCACAAAAAGCACAACAAAATATCCATATTTTGCTGTTAACTCCGGCATATTTTGAAAATTCATTCCGTATAATCCTGCAAGAAATGATAAAGGCATAAAAATAGTTGTAATGATTGTTAAAACCTTCATAACTCGATTCGTTTCATGTGAGTTTAATGACAGATAACTATCTCGAATATCTGTTGTCAATTCTCTGCTTGCCTCAATCATTTCAACTAATTTAAGTAAATGGTCATGGATATCTGCAAAATATTCCTTTTTATGAACAATAGATGTTAATCGCTGAGAGTTAAGCATCCTATATGCTAAATCCCTCATTGGAACAATGGTATGTCTTAAGATGAGAAGGTGATGTCTTTCATCAAATAGATGATTTAATAATGTTTCCATTGATTTATTATTAGATTCTTCATCAATATTATTTAATGTATCTTCAATCTGGTAGACCATTGGAAAATAATTATCTACAATTTTGTCTAAAACATGATAAAAAACAAGGGATGGTGTCCAATTTTTTGGGGTTTTTGATAATGAAAACCGTTGCCAAACTTCATCCACTTCAGATGATTGGGCACGGTGAAACGAAACAACATAGTTTTCACCCAAAAAGAAATCCACTTCCTCTTTTTCAAAAGTATCTGGATTTATCGAATGAGTGACGAAAAAAGAATAATCATCATAATAGTCTAATTTCGGTCTTTGTAACGTATGTATACAATCTTCAATGGCTAGATGATGAAATTGAAAAGGCTCTTTTAATAATTCAATTTCGTCTTCAGTGGGGCGATCGAAATCAACCCAAAACCATTTGTATTTATCTGAATGTAATTCAGTTATTTCTGGATTAGATATGATTTTTGACTCTTTATTAATGGCGATAATTCTAATCATAGGTTCTCCCTTTACTACCAAGCTTTTTAAGTAATACCGTCAATTAGTATAATAACATATGAAGGAGTTTTTTATAAAAAAAAGGGTGAACAGGAAGATGTGATGAAATCTTTCTGTTCACCCTTTATGAAGGTTTAGGTATTAGTTCTATGCTATACAGTTTGTTTTTCGTCTTCCGAATGGTTTAATTTACTGTTATGTCTTCCATATAATACATAGACTCCTAAGCCAATTACCAGCCAAATAACAAATGCTATCCAAGTTGTAACGGGTAATTGTAAGGTTAAATAACCACAAAACAGGACTGCAAGAATTGGGATGACCGGTACAAAAGGAACCTTAAATGCTCGTTTTAAGTTTGGTTGTGTTTTTCTTAAGACGATGACACCTAAAGATACAACAATAAAGGCAAATAATGTGCCGATATTGGTAAGTTCTGCAAGCTTTCCTAATGGAATAACCCCAGCAAAAAACGCAACAATGACTGCCACTACCCAAGTATTGATGATTGGTGTTTGAGTACGTTCATTCACCTTTGAGAAAGCTTTAGGTAATAAACCATCTCGGCTAATCGCATAGAATAATCGAGTTTGTCCATACATCATAACTAAAAGAACGGTTGTAATACCTGTAATAGCTCCAACTGAGATAAAACCAGCAACCCAGTCTTGATGGATATAATTTAGGGCGAAGGCAACAGGATTTTTAACATTTAATTCTGTATAAGGAACGATTCCAGTTAAAATAGCTGAGACAACAATATATAGAATCGTACAAACTACTAAAGAGGCAATAATCCCAATTGGCATATTTCGTTTCGGATTTTTAACTTCTTCTGCAGCTGTAGAGACCGCATCAAACCCGATGTAAGCAAAAAATACGGTAGCGGCCCCTACTGCAACACCATCAAATCCAAAAGGCATAAAAGGTGTCCAGTTTGTAGGCTCAATGTACCAGGCGCCAACAGCAATAAAT
Organism: Pseudoneobacillus sp.; assembly: GCA_035631415.1. Taxonomy (GTDB): domain Bacteria; phylum Bacillota; class Bacilli; order Bacillales; family Cytobacillaceae; genus Pseudoneobacillus. The sequence continues at coordinate 3,351 of DASQIV010000725.1, forward strand.
AGTAGAACCACAGCTAATTTGATAATAACCATAATGGTATTAAAGCGGGCTGATTTCTTTACACCTTGAGTTAAGAGAAAAGTGATAATTAATACAATTAGTATGGCAGGAATATCAACAAAGGTTCCTTCTGAAGGATTAAAAGCACTTGTAATTGCCTTTGGTAAATGAATCCCAAAACCGCTTAATAAACCTTGGAAATATCCCGACCAACCAGCAGCAACTGCAGATGAGGCTACTCCATATTCGAGAATTAAATCCCATCCTAACACCCAAGCGATAATTTCTCCAAATGTAGCGTAACTATAGGTATAAGCGCTTCCTGAAACAGGAACAGATGAAGCGAATTCTGCATAGCAGAGAGCAGCAAAAACACAGGCAAGACCAGATAAAATAAAGGAAATAATAAGTGCTGGACCAGCATGTTGACTAGCAGCTACTCCGGTTAAGACAAAGATCCCGGTACCAATTATTGCGCCAACACCTAACATAGTTAGATCAAATGCACCAAGTTCCTTTTTTAATGACAACCCTTTTTTTTCTGATTCTTGGAGTAATGAAGCGATTGATTTTTTACGAAATAAACTCATAGAAAATTCCTCACATATTAAATATTTTGTCGAAACTAGTATTTGAATATTACACTGAACAGAATTTTTTGTAAATAACAAAAATTCAATTTTGATTAATTGGGAATTATTACTTAAAATTATATTAGGATAT
>DASQIV010000726.1:0-3047 GCA_035631415.1 Pseudoneobacillus sp.
ATCAATACTTAGTGCTGGAACAGATGGATAAAGTGATAAATTCGTAAAATCTGAAAGAGATGATAAATAGGAACCGGATAGTATATTTCCTAACTCTTGTAGTGCTGATATTGCTATTTCATTATTTGGCTGTTCAATAAATGAAAAGGACGAATCGTCTATCATTTGTTGAATAAATTTAGTTGCTTGTTGAATTGGGAGAACAAAAAACATATTTCCGGAAACGTCTCCTTCTAGCCTTAAAAACACACTAGCAACAATATTATCTGGTCCACCGACCATTTCCATCATTTCATCAAATCTAACTATTTTTACGTCAGGAACCTTCATATCAATCCGTTTATTTAATAGCTTTGAAAGAGAAGTAGCCGCATGTCCCGCTCCAATATTCCCAATTTCTCTAAGAATATCTAGATGGATAGAGGTTATTTGGTTAACAAAGGTCATACCATTTTACCCTTCCATTCCTTTTGATAATTTACTTTCTTCAACATTAAGAACTTTTTCTAGATCCAATAAAATTAAAAGACGTTTTTCTAATTTAACTACACCATTGATATATCCAGCTTCAGTTATTCCAACTACCTCTGGAGGTGGTTCTATGGCATCAGTATGAATATCAATTACATCGTTGGCTGCATCTACAATTAAGCCAACCTCCATTTGGTCTAATGCCACAATAATTACTCTTGTACTTTCTGTGTTTTCCAATTCATCGATACCAAATCGATTACGCAAATCAACAATTGGAGTTACTACACCACGTAGGTTTATAACTCCTTTTATATAGTCAGTTGTTCTAGGAACACGAGTAATATGTTGTAGTTTCTCGATTGAACGAACTTGACTTACAGGAATAGCATATTCTTTCTCTTTCAGTTGAAAAATGATGATTTTTAATTCCGTCATTAATGCTTCGGTCATTGTATTTCACTCCTCTTTACATTGAAAACAACCATGTTATTTTATTAATGCATTGCAATCAACAATAAGTGCTACTTGTCCATCGCCTAGGATGGTTGCTCCTGAAATGGCAAATGCACTATTTAAATAGCTTCCCAGTGATTTCAGTACAACCTCTTGTTGACCAATAAAGGAGTCTACAACTAAACCTGCCATACGATCTCCTTTTCTTACAATGACTACTGAATAAAATCCATCATCTTCTTTATATTCAGGAACTTCAAACAAATCCTTTAAGAAGAGAAGTGGGACAACCTTTCCTCTGAAATCAATAACCTTTTGGTTGTGTGCATTTAAAATTTCTTCCTTTTTCACAATTGCTGTTTCAATTATAGAAGAAAGTGGTATAGCATATTTTTCTTTTTGAATTTCTACAAGCATAACGGAAATAATAGATAAAGTAAGTGGTAATTGGATTGAAAAAACAGAACCTTTACCTAACTCAGAATCAATAGATACAGATCCCCCTAAAGATTCGATTGTATTTTTAACAACATCCAATCCTACTCCGCGACCAGAGATATCAGAAATTTTATCAGCTGTAGAAAAACCAGAAGCAAATATTAATTCATATACTTGTTTATCTGACAAAGTAGCTGCTACTTGTTCGGTTACTATTCCTTTACTGATTGCTTTTTGTAAAACTCGTTCTCTGCTAATACCAGCACCATCGTCTTCAATTTCAATAAAGACATGGTTCCCACTATGGTAAGCTTTTAGGACAATTGTTCCTTCTTCATTTTTCCCTCTTTGTCTACGAACTTCTGGTGTTTCAATCCCATGGTCCATCGCATTACGAAGTAAATGAACAAGTGGGTCTCCAATTTCATCAATAACCGTACGGTCTAATTCAGTTTCTGCACCTATGATTTCAAGGTTTAGTTTTTTGTTTAAATCTCTAGCTAATTGACGTACCATTCTTGGGAAACGATTGAATACAGTATCAACAGGCACCATTCTCATATTTAGAATAATATTCTGAAGGTCACCGGAAACTCTTGTCATTCTTTCGACTGTTTCATGAAGTTCCTGATTATTTAATTCTCTAGAAATTTGTTCCAAACGGCCTCTATCTATAACTAATTCTTCGAAAAGATTCATAAGAATATCTAATCTCTCAATATTCACACGAATTGTCTTATTTGACACATTAACTTGTTTCGATTTTTTCTGTTCTTCTTCCACTTGAACATCATTTTTTTCATGATCACTTACGATATTATTCATTTCTTGTTGTACAGGTATATCTGTTTTTACTGGTTCAACTTGCTGACGAAGACTATCGATGTCAAGAGCAACCACTTCTACTTTTTGAACCTCAGAAACTTTGAGGATTTTCTTTTCTATATCGTCCATAGGCTCTTTAGATACAACTGTTATAGTAAAAGAGTGATCAAATTGCTCCTCTTCTAATTGGTCAACTGATGGATTAGATTTAATAACCTCACCTAGTTTTTCAACGACCTCAAAAACCATAAAAACACGTGCTGCCTTTAATAAACAGTCTTCTCTTAAAGAAACAGTAATTTCATAGCAATTAAACCCTTGTTCATTTGACTGTTGGATTACCGTTATTTCAAACTCATCATAACTGCTCTTTGCAATTGTCTTTTCAGTTACAATAGTAGCTGCAACTTCTTGAATAGCTAAAGAAGTGGTGCTTATCACTTCTCCTTTTTCTATTCGTTTCAATTTTTCGACTACAGCGGAAACATCTCGCTTACCGTCTCCACCTTCAGCAATCGATTGGACCATCGCTTCTAAATCATCTACTGATTGAAAAACCACATCTAGAATTTCTGGGGTAACGGAAATTTTCAGATTACGAATACCATCTAATACATTCTCCATTTGGTGCGTTAAACTGGCTAGGTCTTCATATCCCATGGTTGCAGACATACCCTTCAAAGTATGAGCTGAACGAAAAATTTCGTTTACAATTTTAATATCGTCTGGGTTTTTTTCTAATTCTAGTAAATGGACATTACAAGCTTGTAAATGTTCCTTACTCTCCTCGATAAAAACCTCTAAGTATTGATTCAATTCCATTTCCCCACGCCCCTAACTTAAACATATTTCATTAT
>DASQIV010000727.1:0-2435 GCA_035631415.1 Pseudoneobacillus sp.
GTTTTACCGCTTTAACGCAGTGGGGGTCAGACCCCCACTGCTTTAAAGCGGTAAAAAGCTCGTTCTCTTTTTAGTTCGAGAACGAGCTCATTGGTTGTTTTTCTTAGTCCACTTTTTAATTTTACTCTGGACGATCCTCTGGGCGGATTTGGTCTAATGGTACAAATACTTCTAAATGGCGATAGAGATTTTCGAATTCAGCCGGCAGTAAGCCACCAAATTCACCATCTAAGTTTAATTGTACTTTTTCATTGGAGGTTACTTTAATACGATTGGCTTGAGTATAGACAACATTTTCATCATGAATATGTTCTCCTCTAACAGCCAATGATGCAATACGAATAAAATCTGCTAGGTTGGTCTTTTTCAAAATAAGTAATGAGAACAATCCATCGTTTATCGAAGAGTTAGGAGCTAGTTTTTCAAAGCCACCCACCGAATTCGTTAATCCTACAAGAAATAGCATAGCTTCGCCTTCAAATAGTTTACCATCATACTCAATGGTAAAATCAGTAGAACGAATAGATGGTAACATTTCCATACCCTTTAAATAATAAGCTAACTGACCTAGCATTGTTTTTAGCTTACTTGGTACCTCGTAGGTAAGCTCTGTTAAACGGCCACCACCCGCAATATTAATAAAATACCGATCATTAATTCGACCAATATCTACCGGGATTGTTTCACCTCTTACAATAATGTCTGTAGCTGTCTCAATATCTCTTGGAATATGGAGAGCTCGCGCAAAATCGTTCGTTGTACCTACTGGGATAATTCCTAGCTTCGGTCGATATTCTTGTTCAGCTAGACCATTTACAACCTCGTTGATTGTCCCATCTCCACCTGCAGCAATGACAAGGTCATAACGACGTTCTACAGCAATTCGTGCTGCTTTCGTAGCATCGCCTGCTCCAGTGGTAGCATGACAGGATGTTTCAAAGCCTGCTGTTTCAAGCCTCTGAAGAACATCTGCCAAATTCCGTTTGAAAATTTCTCGACCGGATGTTGGATTATATATGATTCTCGCTCGTTTCATACTATCAACTTCCCATTATCAGATTAAATAATACCTTATATTTCCATTCTATAGTGTACATTAAAGCAAGTTGCACAACAAATACGTTTTATTGTGCCATAAATTCATAGTGAATATTTTGTCCAAAATAATCATATATCCTTTACCTTTAAATAGCAAAAATTAACTTAATGATGAATAAAAGTTTTTATGCTATTTCTTAATATTTATATCTCTCTATTTTGGGCAAAGTGGGCGTAGACAAACGGTTAGCACATTTTAACACATTAACGCATCGGGGGTCATACCCCCGATGCGTTAATGTGTTAAAGTTATTTATTTGGTTAGGATGCAAACGGCGCAAAAGTGTGGTACGGTGTGAACGGCTTCAACACCGAATCTATCTTTGAGTGATTGCAATAAAGAAAATTTAGCTATTTCTCGTTCTTCTTCCTTTAGTCCTGTCATCCACGATATCGATTCGATTCTATCTACCCATTCTTCATTTGTAAATGAAACGGTATAATCAAATTTATAAAAATCTCGTATATCTAATTTACTCTGGCGCCACTCTTCAAACCATTCTACTGGAAATCCGTTTATCCTTTGCTTTGAGTGGGCTTTAGATCCAGCTGGCTTAATTCCATCAAGAATGAATTTTTCGATAACTGAAATCGTTTGCGCAACAAGTGGTGAGTCACTTGTAAAACCGGAGTCAATGACCAGTAGTGTTCCATTGGGCTTTAATAATCGTTTTACCTCTTCTATCGTTTTTTCACGATCAAACCAATGCCATGCGCGCATAATGGTTACAATATCATAAATGGACGTTTCGAGACCTGTTTGTTCAGCGGTTCCTATTACATATTGTATCTGAAGGAAATCCTCTTCACAAAAAGCCTTTGCTTTTTCGAGTAGCTGGGTAGACGGATCAACTCCAACTACGTGACCATTTCTGATTTTAATTTTTCTAGTTAATGCACCAGTACCACATCCGACATCTGCGACTTTCTTTCCTGCGAAATGGATATTACGGAGCTGTAGACTCTCAAAAAGTTGATGGGGAATATCATTTCGGGAACGAGAGTAGCTTTCGGCAACTAAACCAAAATTAGCTCCGTTCATACTGACACCATCCTTAATGTTTAAATATTTAAAATTTTATACCATCATACCATCTAACGATATAAAAATTCTATTCCTATTCATTATTCGAAAGAATATTTCGTTCGACATTAAGAATCTTCCAACTCCGAACTATCTCTATCATTATATTAAAAAAATTTAATACTTTTTTGATAAATCATTTTTTGCCAAAAAATTTAAGGTTGAAGAATGATTTATATAGATGTTAGAATATTTTATATATAAGGAATATTATTAAAATATTTTCCAATATGTCAAAGGGGGAAAATATATG
>DASQIV010000728.1:0-4159 GCA_035631415.1 Pseudoneobacillus sp.
GAAACAGTTTTAATGCGTCATGATTATGGAAACTCTGTATGTGTGACTACTCAGGTTGGTTGTCGAATTGGTTGTACATTCTGTGCCTCCACATTAGGTGGTTTAAAAAGGCATTTAGAGGCAGGAGAAATCGTTGCACAGGTTGTAAATGTACAACAAGTTCTTGATGAAACAGAAGAGCGAGTTAGTTCAGTTGTAATCATGGGAATCGGTGAACCATTTGATAATTTCGATAATATGTTATCGTTTTTAAAAATTATCAATCATGATCAAGGATTAAATATTGGGGCTCGTCATATCACAGTTTCTACAAGTGGGATTGTTCCAAAAATATATCAATTTGCAGATGAAGATACACAAATTAATTTTGCTATCTCTCTTCATGCGCCGAATACAGAAATTAGAACACGGTTGATGCCTATTAATAAAGCGTATAGTCTACCAGAACTAATGAAAGCAGTTCGATACTATATTAATAAAACTGGAAGACGTGTTAGTTTTGAATATGGTTTGTTTGGTGGTGTAAACGACCAAGTGGAACATGCTGAAGAACTAGCAAAACTTTTAAAAGGTATAAAATGCCATGTTAATTTAATACCAGTTAACTATGTTCCAGAACGCGACTATGTACGGACACCTAGAGATCAAATCTTTGCTTTTGAAAAAGCCTTAAAGGACCATGGAGTAAATGTAACAATCAGACGCGAGCACGGTCATGATATTGATGCAGCATGTGGACAACTTCGTGCAAAGGAGCGGCAAGAGGAGACGAGATAATAGGATGAAAGCAACTTTTAAGACTGATCCAGGAAAAGTTAGAATTCACAATGAAGATAATGGTGGAATCTTTGTTAACCGTGATCATAACCGCCTTGCTGTCGTAGCTGATGGCATGGGCGGCCATCGCGCGGGGGATGTAGCAAGTCAGATGACCATCAATCTACTCCAGAAATCCTGGGAGGAGACAGGGAATATAAATACTGCTGAAAAAGCAGAAGAATGGCTCAAATTAAGAATAAATGAAGTTAATCAGGAATTATTCCAACATGCCAATACTAATTTAGAATGTGACGGAATGGGAACGACAATTATTGCCGCTATATGTACTGATAATTTTATAACCCTGGCTCATATTGGTGATAGTAGATGTTACTTATTGAATGAGTCAGGTTATAAGCAGTTAACAGAAGATCATTCTTTAGTATATGAACTAGTTCGGACTGGTCAAATTTCGAAAGAAGATGCAGAAAATCATCCTAGAAAAAATGTGATTCTAAGGGCACTTGGAACTGAGCAAAAAGTAGAAATAGATATCATAACTGTCATTTTTGAAGAGGGAGATATTTTACTTATATGTTCAGATGGGCTATCAAATAAAGTCAACGAGAAAGAGATGGTTGACATTTTAACAAATAGTGAATCGTTAGACAAAAGTGCAGAGACTCTCATCTCCTTAGCAAATCACTATGGTGGCGAAGACAATATTACCTTGTGTCTTGTGGAACATTCTACAAGCGAGGAGAGTGTGATAAATCATGATTAATGGGAAAAGAATAAGTGGCCGCTACAAAATCATTGATATGATTGGCGGAGGAGGCATGGCAAATGTTTACCTAGCCCATGACATGATCTTAGACAGGGATGTTGCAATAAAAATGTTAAGATTAGATTTTGCAAATGACGAAGAGTTTATTCGTAGATTTCATCGTGAAGCTCAATCTGCAACAAGCCTTGCACATCCTAACATAGTCAATATCTTTGATGTAGGGGAAGAAGACGGTCTTTATTATATAGTAATGGAATTTGTGGATGGTCAAACACTAAAACAATACATACAGCAAAAATCATCATTAAAGGTAGATGAAGCTGTTGAAATTATGAAGCAGCTTACATCAGCTATCTCTCACGCCCATCAAAACCATATTGTTCATCGAGATATTAAACCACATAATATATTAGTAGATAAAAAAGGGAATGTAAAAATAACAGACTTTGGAATTGCGATGGCTTTAAGTGCAACAAGTATCACACAAACAAATTCTGTTTTAGGTTCTGTACACTATTTGTCTCCTGAACAAGCAAGAGGCGGAACTGCTAATAAAAAGTCTGATATCTATTCCCTAGGCATAGTTCTTTTTGAAATGCTAACAGGTAGATTGCCATTCTCTGGGGAATCTGCAGTATCTATAGCTTTAAAACATTTACAATCTGAAACACCTTCACCGAAAAGATGGAATCCTACTATCCCTCAAAGTGTTGAGAATATTGTTCTGAAGGCAACCGCAAAGGACCCGTTTCATCGTTATAATAGTGTCGAGGAAATGGAAGAAGACTTAATAACTGCACTTGATCCAGAACGAATAAACGAAGAAAGGTTTGCCATTCCTATAGATGATGAGGCTACAAAAGCAATACCTATTATTACCAATGATAGACCGCTTAAAAATTTAGATGAAACAATTGTGGCAAACAAGAGTAATCATCCGAAGGAAAAACAAAAAAATCCACCTGCAAAGAAAAAACGTAGAAAATGGCCAATAGTTGTTGCGGTCACATTTATCGTTTTAATGTTACTTGGTCTTTTTACCGTAACCGTATTACCGTCTTTATTAGGTCCTAATGAAGTTGAGGTACCAGATGTAAGTGGTCAAGAATTTAGCGAAGCAAAACAGGAACTTGAGGAAGCCGGCTTTAAAATTGGTGAAGAGATAGAAGTTAATAACGATGAAGTCCAGGATGGATACGTTATTAAAACCAATCCAAAAGCGGGTAAGACCGTAAAAGAAGGATATACAATCGATTTCTATATTAGCAAAGGTAAAGAAACATTTGTATTATCTGATTATGTTGGTAGACAGTATGATGAAGTAGTTCAATTATTGGATAACCAAAATTTTAAAGATATTGATAAAAATGAAGTGTATGATTCAAGTGAACCGGGTACGATATTGGAGCAATCTCCTGGTTCGGATGAAGAAATCGTTCCAGAAGATACAAAGTTGAAATTTACAGTAAGTAAAGGTCCTGAATTAATTACATTAAAGGATTTATCTGGCTTAAATGAAAAAGGTGTAGAGGATTATGCCCAAACCTTCGGATTAAGTATAGATATGACAAAGGAAGAATTCTCTGAAACTGCTCCAGAAGGTACAGTTATTAAACAAGATCCCCCACCTGAAACTAAACTAAAGGAAGGGGACACTGTAATTGTTGTCCTCTCAAAAGGCGAGGAAAAAATACCACCAAAAAGAGTAACAATAGATCTAACTATTCCTTATGAACCTTTGGTTGAAGGTAAAGCACAAGATGTTAAGATCTATATTGAAGATTTTACTCGCAGTATGACTGTTCCTTACGATACTTTTCCAATTATGGAAACGACAACTAGAAAAATTGAATTAGATATACCATATGGGAAAAAAGCAGGATATAAGGTTGTTAGGGATGATGTCGTTATCATTGATGAGGTAGAGGATTATCCTGAAGAATAAGAAACAAGGAGCGTTGCTATGCCTGAAGGAAAGATTCTTAAAGCATTAAGTGGATTTTATTATGTTATGGCAGGAGAGGGAGTAGTGCAGTGTCGAGGACGGGGAGTTTTTCGGAAAAATAAGATTACTCCTCTTGTTGGTGATGAGGTTGTATACCAAGCTGAAAATGAAAATGAAGGCTATATACTCGAAGTAAAAGAAAGAAAAAATGAGCTGCTACGTCCACCAATAGCAAATGTTGATCAAGCTCTACTTGTATTTTCAGCTGTCGAGCCTTCCTTCAGCACTGCTTTACTTAATCGCTTTCTTGTTTTAGTTGAGTATAATAATATTCAACCGGTTATTGTCATTACAAAAATGGATCTAACTAATGAAAGTGATCGTGAGCAGGTTGAGCAATATGCAAAGGACTACCGAAATATTGGGTATGAAGTGATCCTTACTTCATCCGAAACTGAAGCAGGTCTTGAAGAGTTATTCCCCCACCTAGAAGGGAAAATATCTGTTTTCGCAGGTCAATCAGGAGTAGGAAAATCGTCCCTATTAAATGCTTTAAAGCCTGATTTAGATTTGAAAACAGATAATATTTCTTCCCATTTAGGACGTGGAAAGCATACAACAAGGCATGTGGAGTTAATAAAGGTTGGAAATGGATTAGTAGCGGATAC
>DASQIV010000729.1:0-3525 GCA_035631415.1 Pseudoneobacillus sp.
ACTAATGGCATTACTTGCTTGGCAAAACGCTCCATTTCCTCCAACTGTGGAGAAAATTGAAGTAATAATAAGTCTAAGCCAGCTTCTTCATATTGTAAAATTCGATCGGCAATTTGTTCTGGTGTTCCAACTAAATTTGGACGTAAACCACGATTGGAAACGGAATAATCCTGTAACTGAATCTTTTGCTCTAGTTGTGATTTTGTAGTAAAATCCTTAAACCCTGCGTATGCACTAGATTCTTTAACGTTTGTAATTTTATCAAGTTCTGCAAAAGCTTCTTCCTCTGTATCACGGCAAATAACAAATGCGGCCATTCCAAAAGAGGATAATGGTACATTTCCTGTTTTTTCGCGACGTTGCTTCATTTCAGTCACTTTCTTTTCTATTTCTTCAACTGTACCCCCGTGCATAACATAAGCATCACATTTTTCAACAATGGTTTGTTTTCCTTTTTCACTTTCTCCACCTGAATAAAGAATTGGATTAGGACGTTGAACGGGCTTAGGTGAAAGCTTCGTATCTTTCAAATCATAAAATTGCCCTTCATAAGAGAACGTTTCTTCTGTCCACAAACCTTTTAATACATCGATAAATTCCTCTGTTCTTGCATAGCGCTCATCATGTTCTGTAAAAACTCCACCATACTGACGAGCTTCTTCCGCCCACCAGGCCGAAACAACATTTAATGTAAATCTACCATTACTTATTTGATCAATGTTGGCAGCCATCTTTGCAGCAATTGCTGGGTTATGAAAACCTGGTCGAATGGCTGTCATTATTTCAATTTTTTCAGTAACAGCGGCAAGACCGGCTGCTGTGGACCAGGCTTCAAGTGAGTCGTGTTCAGGTCCTTTTATATCATTTAAATATAATTCGGCAATAAGTGTTGTTGAATAACCCCATTCTTCAGCTGCTTGGATTACTTTTTTGGCATAATCAAATGTAGGCGGCATGTTTTCATCCTCTACATTTCGTAACCAACCCCCAAAAATAGGTAACCAAAATCCATATTTCATTTAACATTCTCCTCTACACTATTCTCAATCTCTACTTTTCCTCCCTATTAAGTGGGGTTTATACAAAAACAAAAAACCCCCTTCAAAAGAAGAGAGTTCTAATGAAACTCTCTTCTCATCTTTCAAACAATTCATGTTTGATGGAATTGGCACAGTATTCTAAAAGAACCTGTTGCCGAGGTTTCAAAGGGCCAGTCCCTCCACCTCTCTGGATAAGAAGAAATATTTAAATAATTTAATTTAATTTAATAATGTGATAATAGTGTAAATTATTTCGATTGTCAACATAATTTTATGAAGAAGTAAGAACAAGCTATTTTTTGATCTGTTAAATTTACTTTTCTACATCCAACTTCAGCATTTCTTCTTCTTCATCAACTGTAATTCTAGTGATTTGGTCTTGAAGAATGGTAAAGGCTTGATCTAGTTGTTCTCTGGTAGGGAAGTTTGGCTCGTTTTTCATCATTATGTTCACTCCAATGAAATAATAATAAGACTTGGTAGGAGTCGAACCTACAAGATGCACAACGAAGAACGTTCGAACCTCGTTGGCTGCTCTTCCAGTTGAGCTACAAGTCTTAACATTATTTTTCCAAATTAGTGAAGAATTATTCCGTTGAATTTAAAATTATGGCTGAATTATCACTCTTGTACCATTTGGAGCAAGACGAGCTACTTCTAGAACATCCTTGTTGTACATTCGTATGCACCCATGAGAAACGGCTTTACCTATGGAAGATGGATTATTTGTACCATGGATCCCATAGCCACGTCTAGAAAGAGAAAGCCACAACACCCCAAATGGTCCACCAGGGTTTGGCTCACGATTTACAATGACATATTCCCCAAGAGGGGTTTGAGTTAATATTTTTCCAATGGCAATCGGATAGATCTTTAATATACGGCCATTATGATACATTGTTAGCTTTCGCTGGCCAAGTGAAACCTGTATACGGTATGGAATAGTATCTGGCTCTGGTAGTCCAGGAATATTAATCTTTTGGCCAACAAACAATATTTTAGAATTTGTTAACATAGGGTTTGCTGCTAGTAGCTTTTGAACTGAAATACGATAATTCGTGGCTATTAAAGCAAGTGACTCTCCAGGCTTAACCGTGTGGATCATGAGGACCATCACACCTTTTTTTCTTTTAAAATATGCCTGTAATAAGGAGTCGTGCTTTTCCTAATCTATTTGATTACTTTCTGATATTCTTCCTCAAGCTCTGATAAAGATAATTCAAAGAGCTGTTCGTTTCCTCTTTTAAAAATACCCTCCTGAAGAAGTGCAGTGATAAGCTGTTCCTTTTTTGAGTCTTCTTTTGATTGGTGAAGGGACTTCATATTATGCCTCCTGTCTCTCTTACAAAAATAAAAAATGAAAAAACCCCTTCTTATCGTTTATTCCAAACAACAAGAAGGGGTTAGTAAATGAATTCCGCTCATCTCATCTTTCAAGCATAATGGCTTGTTGGAATTGGCACAGTGCAAAAATTGCCTGTTGCCGAGGTTTCGTAGGGCCAAATCCCTCCACCTCTCTGGATAAGAAATATTAAATTATTTTAAATATATGAGAACCTTGTAAAATTGTCAACTTTATTTTCGAATAGTTGTGAAAATTTCTTTATCTAATAAACCAAACCTTTACTATATGTGTTTCATTCATTTCGTATATAGCAATCGCTTCTCCAATGCTTCCATCTGCCCTACCCGTTAAGAATTCGTGGTCAATCACGTGATTTCCCATGATGGTACGATTTTTCAAGGCTGCATTTAGTTGCGGATTCTCGATAAAAAGCTTTTTGTATCTTTCGGTAAAAGCAGGTTTGCCTTCTAACGTAACATTATTGGATGGAAAATCCATTACGATGATATTGTCATCGTATTGTTCAATAAATTCTTCTAGGTTTTTAGAATTGTAGGCATCTAATTGTAGTTGAGCAAGTTGTTCAGGTGTTTTAATGATCATTTTTTAAGAAACCCCTATCTACATTTTAGAGTTAGAAATGTTTATTTTTTATTTCGAATCTAGCGAAAACGGCTAGGAGTTTGAAGCATAAAAATAACCTCCCAAAAGTTTTCACTGTATGTACATTGTATATTTTGCTTGAAAACACTTTTAATATCAATAGGTAGTTAAGGTCGAAAATGTTTGGATGAAAAAATTATGAAATTTCGTATTGCGAAGTAAATTCAAAATCTTTAAAATAAAACAGAATAATAAATTACTTCATGATTAAGGGAGAAACAATGAATCGTAAAATTTTTCTATATGTTAAAGCTTTTTCTGATTTAGGAACATTTATGGATCTAATTGCCATTAATGTTTTAATGTATGTAGCAACAGGAAGTTCCGCATGGTTAGCTGCTACCATGGCGTTTCGTACGTTGGGTGGAGTATTATCAAGTTTAGTTTCTGGAGTGCTTGCTGATCGTTTCGATCGTAAAAAAATCATGATTTACACGGATATATTTCGTGCCATTATTATCCTTAGTTTAATCCCTT
>DASQIV010000730.1:0-2635 GCA_035631415.1 Pseudoneobacillus sp.
ATTCATTAATTTAGTTAGTAAAAATATCGATATTAAAATAAATGATACAGAAGTTTTTAATCATTTCCATCCAAATGGATTAAGTGAATATTTTATCATGCCCACTCATACGAACCAGATAGAAATTATACCTTCAGACGAATCGCAAGCCCTTCTAAAAAGGCAAAATATAGAAATAAATCACACTAATTATGTAACTTTTGTCATTACAGAAACAGACAACGGAATAGACTTACTATCATTTCCAACCGAACAATTTCTCCCTGAAGATGAAACAAAGTTACGTATTATACATTTATCAAACGCAACCCCTGCAGTAGATGTTAAGGTTAAACATGGTGACACTGTTTTTTCAAACGTTTCTTATGGTCATGCAACAGATTATTTAGGATTATCACCGATGACTGTCGATTTAGGGCTAAATATAACAAATAGCAATAACACCCTACTTCCTTTTACTAGGTTAAAATTACAAGCCAATGAAATTTATTCACTATTAATTGTTGGTGATGTGACAAAAAAAGACGGATTAAAGATGTTATTGATTAAAGATTAAAAGGTGGCTATATAAGCCACCTTACTTTGTTGGTACGTAGAATTGAAAAGAAATATTGTCCTTTTTCAAATCAAATTCGTTTACTTTTACTTTAAAGTCACTTTTTAATTTTAATTTTTGCATCGATATATAAACTAGTTTTTCATTTGGTTGAATGAGGACACCTTTAGGCAAATGGTATCGATCAGCTATAAATTTTAATACATAGGTTACCGGGAGCTTCATTTGTCCAATAGACATAGATTTTTGTTGTAAAATTAAGTCTCCATTTTCTAATGCTTTAGGTTCAAATGTCATTTTCATTTGAATTTCCTCAGAGAAGATAGGTATTACCCCATACAACTCTACTTCTTTCCCTAACACTACCTGGTATTCAACTGGACCTCCTGATGCTTCTTTTTTAATATAGTGGTTAATCACCTGATTCAAATTATCTTTTTTCGTATGAATAAGAAATGGTACATACCCATTTAACTCACTATTTTGCTTATCATATTTGTTGTTTTGGGCAGGTAAAAATATCGTAATAACAAAGAATAATAATACAAGTAGATTTATACTTAATAAGAGAAAAAATCCCTTTTTCCAACTATTTACTTTCATATTTAGTTCTCCTCTTTACTTGCTATATACCGCCTTTTTGAAAGTTCATCTAAGGCTCTATCTGTTAAAGTCCTATATAATCGGTCAGCGATTAAGGAATAACCCTTATCATTAGGATGAAAGAAATCGGTATGAAGCAAATTTTCACTGCTCCTTTTAAATAGTTCATCCACTTGAACAAAATAAGTATTTTTATAAGATAGAACAACATTTTGTCCCGTTTGATTCCAATCAGCTAAAATTTCTTCCATCTCTTTTACATCTGCAAACCAAGTATAAAAAGGATTATATAAACCCATAACCATTACAGAAGTCCTTGGCTGAATTTTCCTTATCGCACCGATAATCTTCGTTAAATTGTCTCTATATTGTTTTTGCGGTAGTGTAAAATCACTTTTCTTCAAATGCGATATATTTTCTTTTACTACTTTCATAAGGTCATTTCCACCGATCGTTAAAATAACCATATCTGCATTTTTTATGGCATTTTGTATTTCCTTTGTTTTAAGTCTATTCAACAAATCACTCGTTTTATTTCCCTTAACACCATAATTTAAAAAATGAACCTGATTTATTCCTTTTTGACCTTCCAATTTTGTTTGTAAATAAGGGACATAGCCTCCACGTTTCGTGCTATCACCAATCCCTTTCGTTAAGGAATCTCCAATGGATACAATCTTTAAATCTGATGGAATAAAATCTTTAGGTATCGGCTCTTTAGCTAATGCGTATGTTTTTTTAAATGAAAGTGTTTTTCCGCTTACGGTAGCAGGTTGACTACAAGAGGATAATAAGAAAATTGAGAGAAAGAAGAAGATGAAAGCTCTGAACATTTGCCTCACCTCATTTAATTTGTATAGATATTATAACACTAAACAAGCTATTCAAACCTTAAAATCGTTCTTTGCAATGTGAAAACAAAGTAAAAAACCTTACAATTAATCTTGTAAGGTTTTAATATCGCTGATGATCTCTTCATATGGAATTTCATTAAGTCCAGTATAATATTTTAATACTTTTCCTTCTGGACCGACTAAATAAAAGTCTGTTCCATGAATGACTTGATCACCTTGTTTTGGTTTCTTGACTAAAGCTTTAAAACTTTTCAAGGCAAAATTTTCGATTTCCGCTTGTGAATATCCGGTTAGAAAATTCCAATTTGTATGATCTACTTCATAATTTGTTCCAAATTTTTTCAAAACATCAGGTGAATCTACTGTTGGATCTACACTAAAAGAAACAAACTGAATATTTTCGATACCTTCATCTTTTGTCATTTGCTGTAATTTTTTCATATTAAAAGTCATTGGTGGACATACGTCAACACAACTTGTAAAAATAAAATCCGCTACCCAGACCTTCCCCTTTAGATCCTTTAATCCTACTGGTTCTCCATTCTGGTTCGTATATGTAAAATCATTAATTTGCCAATTTACTGCGTCTTTTATCTCCTTTTGTCCACAAGAAGACAACAAT
>DASQIV010000731.1:0-3364 GCA_035631415.1 Pseudoneobacillus sp.
ATCCGAAGCTGGACTGATTTTTGATAAGTAAGGAACTTTCTCTGCAATTCGATTAATTTCATGTAAGTCGTATTCAATTCCAGCTTCGTGAGCAATGGCCAATGTATGTAGAACTGTATTCGTGGAGCCACCCATTGCCATATCAAGGGCAAATGCATTATCAAATGCTTCTTTTGTTAAAATATCTCGAGGACGAATATCTTTTTTGACTAACTCAATTAAGTGTTTTGCTGCCTGACTAATGAGCTCGTAACGTTCTTCAGAGGTAGCTACAATGGTGCCGTTGCCAGGAATGGTCATGCCGAGCATTTCCATTAAGCAGTTCATGGAGTTAGCAGTAAACATTCCTGAACACGATCCACAGGTTGGGCAAGCATGGGTTTCAATATCCAATAATTCTTGCTGACTCATCGTTCCTTTGTTATAGGCTCCGACTCCTTCAAAAACGGATACAAGAGAGAGGGGTTTTCCTGTTGAGGAAACGCCAGCTTCCATTGGTCCACCAGAAACAAAGACAGAAGGGACATTTGTTCTTGCGGCAGCCATGAGCATACCTGGTGTAATTTTATCGCAGTTAGGGATATAAAAAACGCCGTCAAACCAGTGAGCATTAATCACTGTTTCTGCGCTATCAGCAATGATTTCGCGGCTTGGAAGCGAATAACGCATTCCGATATGTCCCATCGCAATTCCGTCATCAACACCAATTGTGTTAAATTCAAAAGGAACCCCGCCGGCTTCCCGAATTGCCTTTTTAACTATTTCTCCAAAAGTATTGAGATGTTTATGTCCAGGGATGATATCGATGTACGAATTACAAACCCCAATAAAGGGCTTCTCTAAATCACTCGTTTTTACTCCAGTCGCATAAAGTAAACTGCGGTGTGGGGCACGGTCGATCCCTTTTTTGATCATGTCACTACGCATGAGAACCTCCTTAACTGACAAATGCTTTATTTTGCACTGCTGGGTAACATTGGACACCATCTTTTACGACTAACTCTCTAAATTCGGATAAAAGGTGGTTGGTAATAGGTCCAGGTTTACCATCACTAATTTTTCGAGTATCCACTTCGATGACTGCAATCACTTCTACCGCTGTCCCTGTAAGGAATACTTCATCGGCGATATAAACATCATGTCTAGTGAAAGGTTTTTCCACGACTTCATACCCTTTTTCCCTTGCAAGGTCAATAATGGCATTGCGTGTAATTCCTTCTAAAGCTCCGAGATAGACGGGAGGTGTATAGATGACCCCATTTTTAATAATAAAAATATTATCCGCAGAGCCTTCTGTTACATAACCTTGGTCATTAAGCATTAGTGCTTCATCGACACCAGCTTGATTAGCTTCCAGCTTAACGAGAATATTATTTAAATAGTTTAGTGATTTTACTTGCGGGCTTAAAACGTCTGGGCGATTTCTTCTAGTAGAAACCGATCCAACCCTTAATCCGCGTTCATATAATTCTTTTGGAAAAAGAGATAAAGGTTCAGCAATAACAATGACTCGAGGCTGAGAACAAGAGGATGGATCTAAACCTAGATTGCCTATTCCTCTAGAGACAACAACACGGATATAAGCACTACTTAATTCGTTTTTTCGAACCGTATCGACGATAATCTGTGTCATTTCTTCCATGGTGTAGGGAATCGTTAACATGATGGAGTGTGCAGATTCATAGAGCCTTTTCAAATGGGCATCTAATCGAAAGACATTCCCGGAATAAACACGAATGCCTTCAAAAACTCCGTCACCATAAAGAAAACCATGATCATAAACAGAAACGACCGCTTCTTCTTTTTTCACAAATGATCCACTAAGAAAAATAAACTGACTACTACTCAAAACCACCACTCCTCTTTATCTATTAGACGCTTTAAATTGTTAAATTTGAATGATAAAAGAATAGCCCTATATCATATAAATCTTTTTGAAAAAGATATGGCCAAAGGCCGAAGAGAGACAACCTAGCTTGGATGAATTTACTAATTTTTCTGATATTGCCGTTAATCATACAACCATTCAAAATTAGATTCAAGAGCAAAAAGTCAAGAAGTCTGATAATTTAAAATAATCAAATAAATTGATAGCGTTTTCATTGTTGATATAAGAGGGACAACAAAAAATAAAAAATAAATTGTAAATTTTTATAAAGCGTTTTCATAAACCAAATAAAAAACCTCCACTTTGAGTGAAGGTCAGTTACATTTCTTTTAGTGGTGATAAAACGAAAACAGATGCCCCAACTTTTTTGCAAATGGTCCAATAATGGAGCAATGTTAAAAGAATGGCGCCCATGTTCATCCCAATAATAATTCCATCCATTTGGAGGTAATCTAGGGATCCTAATATAAACATAAGGCTAAAGGAGACAGTTGAGGCCCACAGTTGATGATAAAAGGCATCCTTCACAAGTCCTAATCCAATCAGAAAGGCTTGTAACGGAATTACGAAGAAATGAAATAAAAAGTAGGGCCAAAGTAATTGTAAATAAACCGTTGCTTCTTGGGAGTCAAAGAATAGTTTAGTCAAAGATTCCGAGAAGAAGTAAAAAATGAACACAGCAGGAACCCCGTAAAAGAACGTGAACTGCATAACCCTTTTTAGTAAGGAGTGAAGTAAAGGATAATCTTTTTGCGAATAGGCCTTTGAGACGGTAGGAATTAGTACAATTAACAAAGAATGTGCAATAAATGCAGGGAAAAATCCAATTGTAAAAGCGACTCCTGCAAGTAAACCAAATTGCTCAGTAGCTATATCAGCTGAAAGCCCCGCTTTAACAAGTGCTGCTTTTATAAGAAAGGGTTGTATAGCATGGGTCAAGGCATGAAATATTCTCAATCCTGTTGTAGGCAGGGAAACAGATACTAAGCTTTTTTGAACGACTCTTCTATCTATTAGACTAGAAGTTTTACTGTTTAAATATTTTAATTTGATTATATACTCTAGTAAAAGATACCCAAAGACACCTATTTCACTAGCAACGATGGCACATAGTGCTAAAAATATAGAAATGTCTATTTTAAAGTCTAGTAATTGAAACAAGATGACTAAAGCAAATAATTGAAGGGCTCTTCTTAAAAAGTTGGCAACTGCAATTTTACCCATAGCATGGGTGCCCATAAAAAAGCCTCTAGCAATCGAGGAGAAGGAGACGATTGGTATCATGATGAGCAATAACCATTTAACATATGGATGGTAATCTTGAAAGATTGATACATGAGGCAAAACTAAAAACGCAATAGCCGTAAAAAAGCTCGTAAAGAGAATGGCAAACCTAGTTACTTGACTTAAAATGTTTCGATGATATTTCTCCTCTTTTTCAGCAATGAGCTTTGAAATAGAAATGGGTAGCTCCAT
>DASQIV010000732.1:0-2529 GCA_035631415.1 Pseudoneobacillus sp.
GCTAATGGATATTACCTAGGTGCGATAAATCGTGTTGGTTATGAGTCACCTTGGAAAATGGGAGAATTTTATGGCCAATCTTACCTTGTCGATCCACGAGGAAATTTTGTTGCAACTGCTAGCCGCGATAAGGATGAGGTTATCATCGGTGAAATGAATAAAAAAATGATACGTGAAGTTCGTGATACGTGGCAATTTTATCGTGATCGTCGTCCTGAAACATACGGAGAAATGACAGCATTACTACCGTAAAATGGTATAGCATGAACTATTAAATATTATTGGGGGGCAGTTTTCTGGCCCCTTATAACCTATATACCTTTGATCATTGAAAATGTAAAAGGAGGGTTTTCCTTGACAGGTACTAAATTGCAGCGCATATCCCAAACCAATCTTGAAAAAAACTTTCAAGAGGTGGATCCCGGACTGTCAAAACGAGAAGCATTGGAAGAAGCAAATCGTTGCCTTTATTGTTATGATGCTCCTTGTATTAAAGCTTGTCCAACTGGTATCAATATTCCAACCTTTATTAAAAAAATCGCATCGGGTAATTTATTAGGATCTGCTAAAACCATCATGTCATCTAATCCTATAGGAGCTAGTTGTGCTCGAGTATGTCCGACCGAGGAGCTTTGTGAAGGTGCATGTGTCTTAAACCACTCTACAAACCCTATTCCAATAGGAAAACTTCAAAGGTATGCAACCGATTGGGCAATGAAAAATGAACAAGCACTATTTAAACCTGGAGAACCTAACGGTAAGACAGTTGCAGTAATAGGAGGAGGACCGGCTGGTTTATCCGCTGCCAGAGAATTAGCGAGATTTGGATTTTCGGTGACTATTTTTGAAGCGGCAGAGAAAGCGGGCGGACTAAATACGTTTGGGATTGTTTCCTTTCGTCTTCCGCAAGCCATCTCATTTTGGGAAGTAGAACAAGTTGAAAAGCTGAATGTAAATATTAGAACAAACACGATGGTAGGAAGGGATATTTCACCGGAAAATTTAGTTGAAAACTTCGACTACATTGTTTTGGCAATAGGGATGGCGAATGTTCCAAACCTCAATATCGAAGGTGAAAACTTAAAAGGAGTTTATGACGCCATCGAATTTGTTAAAGCAACAAAAAGCCATTCAATACCCAAGGATTTCCTTGGAAAACGTGTAGTCGTGATTGGTGCTGGAAATACAGCAATAGACGGTGCAACATGTTCCATTCGATTAGGTGCTGAAAATGTAAAGATTCTTTATCGTAGAACGGAGCAAGAAATGACAGCTTATGACTTTGAATATGAATTTGCCAAACAAGACGGTGTGGAGTTTCGCTGGCTAACGGCACCAAAGCGTATTATTGGGGATGAAAACGGAAAGGTAACAGGCATAGAGTGTTTGAAGATGGAACTTGGTGAAGCTGCTCCAGACGGTCGTCGTAGCCCAATTCCAGTAGAAGGATCTGAATACATCATTCCTGTTGATGCAGTTATTAAGGCAATTGGACAATCAAGACATTTAGATTTAATTGATTTATTAGGTCTGCAACATGATAAAGGTGTCGTACAAGTCAATAAAGAGACGTTCCAAACGTCCAATCCTAAAATATTTGCATGTGGAGATGTTGTTTTTGGTAAAGGAAAAGGCGATGCCATGGTTGTAACAGCTGCTCAACAAGGAAAATTAACTGCCTATTCCATATATAAACAGATTGCTGCAGTAGAAGTGAAATAAATGATAAGAATGACTAATCTTGTTCAATGATTTAGTCATAATTAATTTAATAACGAGGGGAGAACAAGCATGGCTGATTTAAGTATAAATCTAGCTGGAATTAAATCTCCAAATCCATTTTGGCTAGCATCAGCACCTCCTACTAATTCGGGATACCAAGTTCAACGTGCGTTTGAAGCGGGATGGGGAGGGGCAGTTTGGAAAACGTTAGGTGATCCTATATTAAATGTATCTTCGAGGTTTGCAGCTGTAAGCTTTAATGGGCAAAGAGTGGCAGGCTTCAATAATATAGAGCTTATTACTGATCGACCATTAGATGTCAATCTAAAAGAGATTTATGAAACCAAAAAAAGATTTCCTAACCATGCGATTATTGCTTCCTTAATGGTTGAACCAAAACAAGAAAAATGGCATGAGATTGTGAAGCGAGTAGAGGATGTTGGAGTGGATGGACTGGAATTGAATTTTGGCTGTCCGCACGGAATGGCAGAACGTGGAATGGGATCAGCATCAGGTCAAGTTCCTGCATTAGTTGAAAAACAAACATATTGGGTTAAAGAAGTGGCAAAAACACCTGT
Organism: Pseudoneobacillus sp.; assembly: GCA_035631415.1. GTDB lineage: Bacteria > Bacillota > Bacilli > Bacillales > Cytobacillaceae > Pseudoneobacillus. The sequence goes on from DASQIV010000732.1 coordinate 2,301, forward strand.
CATCGTAAAATTAACACCAAATATTACCGATATTACAGCAACAGCTGAAGCAGCTGTCAATGGTGGAGCAGATGCTATTAGTATGATTAACACAATAAACAGCTTAATGGGAGTAGATCTCGATACATGGAATACCATACCCCATGTTGCCGGAAAAGGTGCACATGGTGGATATTGCGGACCTGCAGTCAAGCCAATTGCCTTAAATATGGTGGCTGAATGTGCAAGG
>DASQIV010000733.1:0-5333 GCA_035631415.1 Pseudoneobacillus sp.
ACCATTAGAATGATTAATAATGTACCTTTATCTTTAATGTGAATAGGTAGACGAAAAGCCCTTTCAAAGCCATATATTTTGGCTTGTCCTACTAGTACTGTTGGAGGGGTTATATCCATTTCGTAACCTTTTTGAGCAATCAATGTTGATAAGTTACCTGCCAACATATTCCCAAGCTCACCAGCGAAGGATTCTAGCATTTCCCCTTCAAGCTTCATACCAAACATTCCTTCACCAATATTGCCGAATATCTCTTCATCACCATTTATGATAATTCTACCTTTAACATCCCCAGTCATTCCAATCAGTACGGCAATTTTATGCTGGGTGAAAGGTTCTGTAAACAATGAGGGTTTGTCTAAATCAATTTGAAAAGGTAGCAATGATTTTACAGACTCAATGGTTCCATTAAGAATATTTGTTACATTTTGGGACAAGGTCATCTTGATTTCCTCCAACCTTTTGAATGATTCTATATTACCATATACTTGTCGAAATTTAGACAAAAATCTCACAAAAAATTAATTTTTCTTTCAATATAGACAATTTAAACTAAATGGTTGAATTTGGTTGGTGAACTATTTGGCTCAACGAAGTATAATAAAAATGCACAACAACAAACCTTCAAAACGTTTTGCTTCCTTTGCAAAAAGGAAGCTTTTTTTTATGGGCAAAAACAGCATTCTTGGATAAAAATAGGGAATAATAAACAAAACATTTCTAGGAGAATGCTAATGCCAAAAATCATTTCTATTGCTGAAGCCATACCACCTTTTGTGATTTCCCAACATGAGACGATGAAATTTGCAAGAGAATTATTTTCAGAATCCTTTAAAGATATAGAGAGATTACTTACTGCTTTTCAAAATGGACAAATAGAAAAAAGACACTTTGCAAAAGGTTTGGATTGGTTCAAAAAAGACCATAGTTTTCAAGAAAAGAATGATACTTATATAGAAGAAGCAGTTAGTTTAGGAAAAAAAGCTATTGAAAATTGTCTTCATTCGAATGATTTTCTAAAAAAGGCAGTGGATTATCAGGATATTGATGCCATATTTACCATTTCTAGCACTGGTATTGCAACTCCGAGTATAGAAGCGAGGATCATGAATCATCTACCCTTTTCACCCCATACAAAAAGGATTCCTATTTGGGGTCTTGGATGTGCAGGTGGGGCATCCGGTCTTTCTAGAGCCTTTGAATATTGTTTAGCCTTTCCTAAAGCAAAAGTATTGGTCCTTACGATAGAATTGTGCAGCCTAACATTCCAGAAAAATGATCGTTCTAAAAGTAATTTAATCGGTACCTCTCTTTTTGCAGACGGTGTTGCATGTGCCTTAATAGTTGGGGATGAAGTACAAATTAATCATTTATCCACCAGAAAATCAGTTCCATCTATTTTGGGTACGCAATCTACCACAAAAAAGGATTCAATAGATGTCATGGGGTGGGATTTAAAGGATGAAGGATTATTCGTCATCTTTTCTAAAAGCATACCTGTATTAATTGAAAATTGGCTTAAGCCAAATGTAGAAACATTTCTTTCAAAGTATGGATTAACTTCAAACGATATCAAACATTTCATTGCACATCCAGGTGGTTTAAAGGTTTTAGAGGCTTATGTAAAGGCGTTACAACTGCCAATGTCTATGATTGATTATTCGTTACAGGTTTTACAATCATTTGGAAATATGTCTTCTTCCACTGTTTTTTATGTCTTGGATCGCTTTATGAAAGATGATATTCCCAACGGTGATGTTGGAATTATCGCTGCATTAGGTCCGGGTTTTAGTTCAGAATTATTATTAGTAAGGTGGGAGTAGATTGAAGATATTCTTTTTATTTCTTATCATTATTATTTTACAGAGACTTGTTGAGTTGAAGGTTGCAAAAGACAATGAAAAATGGATGAAGCAAAAGGGTGGTGTTGAGTTTGGAAAAAAACATTACCGTTTTATCGTAGCGATTCATTCATTATTTTTTATTTTTTTCATATGGGAAGTAACACTTTTTGAAAAAAATCTATCAGAATATTGGCCATTTCTCCTTATCATATTCGTCCTCACTCAAAGTGGAAGAGTTTGGGCACTAACCTCACTAGGACGGTATTGGAATACGAAAATTATTGTTGTCCCAGAGGCAGAAGTAATTGTAAAAGGGCCATACAAATATTTGAAACATCCTAATTACGTTATTGTTACTTTGGAGTTTCTCATTATTCCTTTTTTCTATAAGGCATATATAACGATGATAGTATTTTCGATACTAAATTTGTGGATATTATCAATACGTATCCCAGAAGAAGAGAAAGCCCTGAAAGAGTTGACTCCTTATGGACAAACATTTGAGAAGTCACACAGATTTTTACCGAAAATATGAAAAAAGTGTGACAATTATATATACCTATTGAAAATGATTATCATTCATGTTAAACTTCAATTGAGTTTGAAAATTATTCTCATTTAACTCTCTAACTGAAAGGGTGTTTCAAATGACAATCATTTTTTTGATTGGTACAGTTTTAGTTTACGGTTTTGTTGTGAAGTACATAATGAAAAATGTTTTGAATCCATCCTAAAATATACATTTACCCAAACCAGGCCAATGGCTCTGGTTTTTTTGTTTTTAAAATGGTTTTTTATATCAAATTATAGAATATTCGTATAAAATAAAAGCATTATTATAATGTTCATATAAGGGGTATATAAGCAAATGGTTCAGTTAATCAAACAGCTAGAAAAAAGTGACTTCAAAATAAAAATGAGTAATTTATATAACTTTGTGAGTTTACATCAGAATAAAAGTATGGAAAAAAAGCTAGAGCAATTAGCTGAAAAAGCGATAAATAAAGAATACTCGGTTGCTTTCTGCGGCCATTTTTCTGCTGGGAAATCAACCATGATTAATCGTTTAATTGGGGAAAATATTCTACCTTCAAGTCCGATTCCGACGAGTGCTAATTTAGTAAAGGTGAAAACGGGTGAGGAGTACGCCAAAGTATATTTTAAACATGGAAAACCAAGAATGTATTTGGCTCCATACGATTACGAACAAGTAAAAAGCTATTGTAAAGATGGGGACCAAATCGAGTGGGTTGAAATTAGTCACTCAGATTCTAATCTTCCCAATGAATTAGTGATATTAGATACTCCTGGAATTGATTCTACTGACGATGCTCATCGTATTGCAACGGAATCTGCCATCCATTTGGCAGACGTCATTTTTTATGTGATGGATTATAATCATGTGCAGTCCGAAGTAAACTTCATGTTTACGAAAGATTTAACACTTGCAGGTAAAGAAATATATCTAGTGATCAATCAAATTGATAAACATCGTGATGAAGAATTATCATTTAATACCTTTAAACAAAGTGTTATTGACTCTTTTGGATCTTGGGGTGTCGAGCCCAAAGGGATTTTTTATACTAGTTTAAAAAACCTATCTCATCCATATAACCAATTCCTTGAACTTCAATCATTCATACATGATCGAATCCATCATATCGATGAACGTTTATCGGAATCTGTTCTAATATCTTTGAAGGAATTGGCTTATGATCATTTAACATACGTCGAGGAACAAAATGCGGAGAAAAATAATGAGTCTCTTGAATTATTAAATTCTTTGTCCACTGAAGAACAACATCAAATGGACGTGAAAGAACAAGAGCTTACAAATCTGAAAGGGCTACTAAATAACAATCTAGTCCAATTTAGAGATACCTTTTTTGAAGAAACAGATAAAATACTAAAGAATGCTTATTTGATGCCATTCCAAACGAGAGAACTGGCAAAAGCTTTTTTAGAAACGCAACAGGAAGGCTTTAAAGTTGGGTTATTGTTTTCAAAACAAAAGACTGAAACAGAAAGAGAAAACCGGTTAAACCGTTTTTTTGATGATATAGCAGAAAAAGTTGCCTCCCAAATGGATTGGCACCTTCGAGGCTATTTCCAACAGCTTTTAAAGGAAAAAGCCATACAAGACCCACTCATCCTAGAAGAATGTCAAAGCTACCAAACACTTTTTACAAAGGAGTTTCTTATTTCTATCGTAAAGCCTGGGGCTTCTTTGTCTGGTGAATATCTATTAAATTATACAAATGAAGTTGTTTCAGAATTGATACGCTTGGCTCGAAAGCAAATCAATGAACTTGGTGATCGATTATATAAAGTAGTCGAGGAAATGAACTCCGATCAAATGAAAAAATTACAAGTTGAGTGGAGTAATTTGGAGCCATATATAGTTGCAAAGCACAAAATTAAGGATATGGAAAATGAATTTGTAGAAGTAAAGAAGACGATCGAAGAGATATTAAAAGGGACCTATAAGGAAGAACGTGTCAATGAGGACCTATTTTTACCTTATGAAGAGGAAATCGAGATAATTCGAGATTCCGGTATCATGGAGACGTCCACTTTAAGCACCAAAAACACTGAACCGAATGTTGAAAAATCAGGATCAATATCAGAAACTAACGAGTCTGTAGGTAAATTAGATAAGGATATAGTCGTTCGAAGATTAAATACAGCTGCAACTGAATTAAGTGGATTAAATGGTTTCCTTCAAACGGTAAATGAATTAAAAGAAAAAGCTAAGCGTATTGAAGATCAAGGCTTTACAGTCGCTTTATTCGGAGCGTTTAGTGCTGGTAAATCATCATTTGCTAATGCATTAATGGGAGAGGAAGTTTTACCAGTTTCACCAAACCCAACGACTGCGGCGATTAATAAGATCCTTCCTGTTACCGAGCAATATCCTCATGGAACAGCTCGAGTAAAAATAAAGCCAGCAGACCAGTTATTAACGGAAGTAAATCGCTCTTTAAAAGTATTTGATCTACATGCAACTGATTTTCAAGATGCTACCCTGAAAATTAAAAGTGTGATTTCTCAGCAAACAGATTTTTTAGGCAATGAAAAGGTTCATTTAAGCTTTTTAATTGCATTTGAAAAAGGATATGAAAATCTTAACAAATATTTAGGAGAAATAATCCAAACGGATGTAACGGAATTTAGAGAATTTGTTGCAATAGAGACAAAATCTTGTTTTGTAGAGTGGATAGAACTGTACTATGACTGTGAGTTTACGAAACAGGGAATTACATTAGTAGACACACCTGGAGCGGATTCTATCAACGCACGTCATACAGGAGTTGCATTTGATTATATTAAAAATTCTGATGCGATTTTATTTGTCACCTATTATAACCATGCCTTTTCGAAAGCGGACCGAGAATTTTTAATCCAATTAGGACGTGTAAAAGATACCTTTGAATTAGATAAAATGTTTTTTATTATTAATGCAATCGATCTTGCTCACGACGAGGAAGA
>DASQIV010000734.1:0-5870 GCA_035631415.1 Pseudoneobacillus sp.
ACAGGCGGTATTGGCGGAGTCCACCGCGGCGCTGAAACGACAATGGATATTTCAGCTGACTTAGAGGAACTTGGACAAACGAACGTAGCTGTTATTTGTGCGGGAGCAAAATCGATTTTAGATTTAGGTTTAACAATGGAATATCTTGAAACAAAAGGAGTACCTGTTATTGGGTATCAAACGGATGTGCTTCCAGCCTTTTATTCAAGAACAAGCGAATATCTTTTAAACCTACGTGCGGATGATGTGGAAACAATCGCTTCTACGTTAAAAGTAAAATGGGATTTAAATCTTAGAGGTGGAGCTGTCATTGCCAACCCGATTCCGGAAGAGCATGCAATGGACGAAAAGGTTATTAATGAAGTCATTCAGTCTGCATTAAAAGAAGCAGAAGAAAATCATATTTCAGGTAAAAATGTTACTCCATTCCTTCTAGGGAAAATTAAAGAACTGACAGAAGGTAAAAGCTTAGATGCTAACATTGCTTTAGTTAAAAATAATGCAGTTGTGGGAGCAAAACTAGCTGTTAGTTTTCATAGCATGAAATAAGAACTACAATATTTTAAAAGTAGTGATAATCATAACCGGGGGACGATGCTTTAACCGAGCATCGTCTTTTTGTTCTTTTAATATTAGTTTTCAAATATTTTCCTCTTAGTATTTGTTACTGAATTTGTAACATCTAAATGCTTAAAATGGTGTTAAGATTTACATATAGAAAAGAAGAGGTGACTTGCAAATGGAAATGTTAATGAAAGCATTAGAGGAAATTAAAACAGTTGTCCTCTCATATAATGAAAAGTTAGAAGGTATTGAAAAAAGATTGGCTAGATTAGAAAAGGTAGATAGTATTGAACATAGAGTGGCTGTAAATCAAATTGATCTTTCAGATATAAAAGAGGTATTAGAAGAGATTAAAGAAAACTTTGCTGCATCTGGTGGTGGAGAGATTAAATCGATACAAAGACGACTAGATTCTCAGCTACTTATGCTTGCTAAAGCAGAAGAAGATATTAATATTTTAAAATCAAAAGCATAACTTGTGTTCTCTACATTATGAAATAAAGGGTGCTAGGATGAATAAGGATTGGACGAAGGATTTAGAACATGATGAATATGAGCATGATATCGATCTTATTATTACTGATGCGATTGAAGCAGTTAAAAGGACTGAACGAGGTTTTTATGTAAATTTGGTTACATCCCATCATTTTGGAAATCCAATACATTATTTACACCCACTATTAGAAGTACTATTTAAAGACTCCATTTCCATAAAATTTATTTCGCAATGTGGTTGTGGCGGTTATGTCTTAAGGGTATGGAAACGAGAATAAAAAGCAGAAAAAGTAGCCTGACATCAAAGTTTGGCTACTTTTTAGTTTTAACAAGGGGCATATTTATATATTTTCATGACGACCTAAACACAGAAGGTGAAATTATTGGTACAAGAACAGCAACAACTATACACATCGAGCGCCTCAATTTGAAAAAAGCTATTCTTTAACTAACAGAACCTAATTTACAAAACAGGGATATACAGCTCTTATCGCCAATCCTTTTCTAGCATGCCATAAACGATTAAATGGTGAAAACGGCCATAGAGGTTTTCTCCATCTCGAATGATGCCTTCTTGAACGAAGCCAAGTCTCTCTGGAATAGCTCGACTCTTCAAATTATTTTCTCCACAACGAATCTCGACACGGTGTAAATGTAAATCAAAAAAGACGTAATTTAGAATAGCTTGAACAGCTCTTGTCATGATTCCCTTTCCTTGATATCCTTCACCAAGATAGTAGCCAATAGTGGTTTGCATATTTCTCCAATCAATCAGGTGTAAACCAATTGATCCTACTAAACGACCTTTGTACCTTATTCCTAAATTAAAGCCATTATTATCTGCAAACTGTCTTAACCACATAGGAATAATTGAATGGTATTGTAATGAAGATTCCATTGAATCGACCCATGGCAGCCATTGACGTAAATGATAGCGATTTTGATTGACAAGAGTATATAGTTCATCGGCGTGGTGGAGCTGAAATAATTGTAACTCAATTTCATGATCTACTCGTAATGTAAACATACCTACTCTCCTTTAATTTGTTAATGAAGACGGTGTTAATGGAAGTACAATGGAGAATACTGTCTGGTCCCAATGTGAACTGCAGGTTAAAACACCTTTATGTTTTTCGATGATTTCTCTACAAACAAAAAGTCCTAAGCCTGTGCCAAGCTTTTTTGTCGTGAAGAAGGGTTCGAAAATCGTTTTTTGATGTTCTTCTGGAATCATAGGACCATTATTCCCAATATTAATTTGGATAAAGGAGTTTGGAATCGTAAAGCATTTTATTTCAATGATGGGTTCTTCCATTCGATAGTGACCTAAAACATCTATAGCATTAAAAATAATATTAATGAGTACTTGACGAATTTCGTCTGCATACCCGAAAATTTTCACATCAGATTGTAATTCTTTCATTATTTTTACTTTTACATCTAAAATGCTGGGATATAAAAATACAAGTACTTCTTCAAGCATGGTATTTAACGAAAAAGTAGTTTTTTCTTTTCCAATAAGTTCTTTCTTAGATAATAAAAGAAACTGAGATATTCTAAAATTTAATTGCTCGAGTTCGTTGGATATAATATCAAGATATTTCATATCAGGATATTCAGATTTTATTAATTGGATAAATCCTTTAATGGATGTTAGGGGATTTCGAAATTCATGAACAAAACTAGATGTCATCTGACCAAGAAGGGTTAACCGGTCTTCATGAGTAGAATCAATCACATGTGTTTTTTCCTCAATGATTTTATTTTTGGCATCCGTATAGCTTGAGACAGCAAAATATAAGAATTTATCAAAACAATAGTTTATTTTATTAAGAGATTGCTGTAACTCTTCCCATTCAAGATTAGAGTGGGATAATTGTTGATATATAATCGTTCTCCCCGAGCTTACATTGTAAACAAAATCACCAATATTAATATTAGCTTGAACCCTCTCCATTGCAATTTTAGCAGCTAAACGTTTAAGATGATCTTCCAATTGGTGATCTGTCATGGAAAATATATTTAATAAGATTGAAAACATCGCTTCTCCATTATCACGAATTTGTAACTTGAAGGGATCGTTTTGAGAGATAAATATTTTACTAGCCCATTCATTTAATAATTCTTGTTTTCTGCTCATCAGGTATTCCATTAATCTTAATCTTGTATCGGATAACATAGTAGCCCTCCAAAAGGTAAAACAAAATTGAAAAATATATATGTTAGAAATAGTATTCGAGTAGTTTAGTTAATTTCCTTCATCGAGTTTTGTAGAATAATAAGAAGTTATGACGAAAAAAAGTGAGAAATGAAAAATAACCATCTTTTTCATCGAAATATGGTTTTTTTATGGAAAAAGTTAATAGACGAATAGGAGCCATAAATATTTTCCTTGTCAATGAGGGGAAATAGTTGTATAGTCATGTTGTTATAATAATTAAATATTTTCCACAAGGGGGGCCGGAGAAGCCGGCTGAGAGTGAGCGTTTGAGTTCTAACCCTTTGAACCTGTTAGTTAATGCTAGCGTAGGGATGTGGTTTATGGATAGAAGCAATGTGGACCATCCAAAACCGTCCAGGTTGTTTTTTTATTTGCCAAAAACTATATCAATCGTGTTTTAACACAGTGGGTTGGTTAGTCAGACGTTTCTCAAATTTAAAGGGGGAAACGAGAAATGAGACAAAGTAAAACATTATTCCTAGTAGAGGTAGCTGTTTTTACTGCATTAGCCTTTTTACTAGACTTAGTATCCAATTTTGTATTTTCAAGAATATGGCCACAAGGTGGATCGGTTTCGATTGCTATGGTACCTGTTTTTATCATGGCATTTCGTTGGGGGATTAAAGGTGGAGTATTAACTGGGTTTTTATTAGGCTTACTTCAGTTTGTATTAGGATACTCACAAATTTATACACCTGTACAAGGAGTTATTGACTATTTAGTTGCATTTTCAGTTATTGGTTTAGCAGGAGTTTTTGCATCCCAAATTAAAACTGCTGTTCAATCACAGAAAAAAGGGAAATGGATGACTTTAGCAACTATTGGAATCTTCCTCGGGAGCATCCTAAGATTTTTAGCTCATTTCTATACAGGAATTGTTTTCTTTGGAGAATATGCTCCTCCAGGTCAACCAGTTGCTCTTTATTCTTTCATTTATAATGGTACTTACATGTTACCAAGCTTTATTATAAGTGCCATTGTTGTTATTCTAGTCATTAGTGCTGCACCAAAGAAAATGATATAATAGGCAAGTGATTAGGCTAAACCAATTTAATTAATTGGTTTGGCCTTTTTATTTTTACCATCTAATAGTGTAAAATTACTCTAAAAGGCTAAAGGATGTAATCTACTTGAATAGAGATGAAATAATAGACAAGGTTTCGGATAGGATAAGAATCATCCGCATAGAGGCGGAATATACGCAGGATAAAATGGCAGATATTATTGGACTATCTAAGAAAACACTTGTTCAAATTGAAAAGGGGCGGGTTAAAGCTGGATGGTCAACCGTTGTGACAGTTTGTGCTCTGTTCAGGGAATCCGAAACAGTCCGTTTCTTGTTTGGTAATGAACCATTAGAGGTGTTAGAGACAATTGCTCGAGAAGATATTGATCTTCGAAAAGAAAGAACATTGGGCGGTAAAGTATGGTGGAGAGAGATTAACAAGATAGATGGATATATTCTCCAACAAAATCTTGTAAGTCAGCATTATCGGATTTTAGATGAAGAGCACTACCGGGTGTTTAGTAGTTTTAATGAAAAAAATGCCCTTCTTCGATTTCAAGAAATCTGCAAAAAGAATTAAAGAACCTAAAGATAAAAGAATTATAAAAGAAAAGCTTCGAACCAAAATCGAAAGCTTTTTTTTTTGCTTTTTTAATATTTTTTTCGTTTTGGCTCTTTTCTAAAAGATTGTTTTTTTAAATGGAATTTTTAAACAGTCGTTGACTGGAGCGGAAGGTGCGAGACATGGAAAAATACAAATCATTTTTCCTACCTGCGGGAGCAGCGGGACAGGTGAGACCTAGGTAAAATGATCCTTATAAGGGATCATTTTTACCCCACAGGCGCTAGTAGCGCCGAGGAGGCTCACCGCCCGCCCCGCAAGAAGAATTTGGTTTTTGAAAAAGCCGGCAGTAGGGATTTTTCATAATTCTTCCCTGGAAAGCGAGCATCCTGTAGTGGAAGTCAACCACTACTCTAATAGCAACAATGTTTACGAAAACAGCCTTGTTTTTAATTATATTTTAATGGATGCTTTCAAAAAAGAGTGTAAGTTAGCTGGAATTGGGGAAAAAGAACATCGTGGTGTGAATACAATTCTTAAAAGAGGGGGCTTTATGAGTAAGAAGTTAGCTTGGATAAAAATGTTAAAACAAAAGTGGAAGAAGTTTCATTTAAATCAAGTTTTTCTTCTCACTTTTTCAACTGTTTTTTTAGGAATTATTATCTTTTTCTATTATCTAGCAAATACCGTTGAAGTGAGTGCGCTTGAGAAGGGCTTCTCCCAGTCGACTATCATTTATGATAAAAATGGGGAGGTCGCTAGTAAAATATCAGCCAATAAAACGGAAAGTGTTTTATACAATCAAATACCGAAGCATGTGATAGATGCAGTAGTATCTATAGAGGATCATCGTTTTTTTGAACATAACGGCGTTGACTTCAAAGGTATCCTTCGTGCTTTTGTACGAAATACAAAGGCAGGAGAAATTGTTGAGGGCGGAAGCACTATTACACAACAATTAACAAAGACTGCTTTATTATCATCTGAAAGAACGTATAGACGTAAAATTGATGAGGTTTTTT
>DASQIV010000735.1:0-4155 GCA_035631415.1 Pseudoneobacillus sp.
GTTTTAATGATGCCGCCACAACGATCGCAAGGATACCCCAAGTTTGGAAATTGTGTAGTTTTTAACCGACCTGCTTTAATAAATTTATAGATAAGCTCTTCTGTTACACCAGTAGCTTCTACAACTTGATTAATAGTGGCAGCTCTGTTTTCTCTTTTTCTCATATAATCATAGACCATTTCATAGGCCTTTTCTTCTTCTTTAAAGCAATCCTGACAAACTGTACGAAAAGCATTTTTAACAAAAACAGAGCCACAATTTGGGCAGTTAGTTAATTCACTCACTTGAAACAATCCTCCATGTCGAATATGTATATTTTTTTATTATTATAACTTTTGTTTGAGAGGTTGGGAATCGGAATAATTATCCTCGAGCGATGGTAAGTGAATGGATTGAGATGGTTCCAGCTAATTTCAGTGCTTGTGCAGCATGTCTCAAGGTAGAGCCAGTTGTGTATATATCGTCGATTATGAGGATTTTGCCACTTATTGATTGGGTTGTTTGAAAGACTTGTGGGAGATGAATGCGCTCGGTGCGAGATTTTTTCGATTGTTTTTCGGAGTGAATTCTCGTTAGGAGATGGGTTTGTTTGTATCCCGCTTCCGTTATTAATGCTTCTGATTGGTTAAAACCTCTTTCTAGTAGGCGTTGTTCGCTTAGCGGAATGGGAACAATTGCATCTGGCTTAAGTTCTTTTATTTTGTTTTTGATATCCTCAGCAAATAATTTAGCTAGAATATAATCCCCACGATACTTGTACTTCGCAATCACTTCTTTTAGAAAATCGTTATAGATATAGAGAGAATGATTCTGAGTAAGAACCCCTTTATATGTTGGATCAATTTCCCAACGAATACAATCATTACATTGGTTTCCACTTCGAAACTGTGGGTCAAGGAGATTAAAAGGACGACCACAGATTTCGCATGTTTCTCCTTTGATTGGTTGGAGCTTCGCTTGGCAGTTTTGACATAAATGGGTCTCCTTCTCTGGGAGGAACAAATCTCTCCAGCCAATTGAACTATCCATAACCTCATAACAAATTAAACAGCGATTTTGTTCAAACAGACCTAACATATTATGTACTCCTTTCACATGGTAACGTATTACAATACTGGTGCTCTGCCCCCCAGTGCTTTAATGCGCTAAAATCTCTTAATCTAGAAGTCCTTTCTTTTTCGCTTCGTGGTTCATTTGTTGGATTTGTTTACGTGCTTTGACCATGGCTTCGGTTTTGCCGTAGTGGAAAAAGGTGATGTTTCCGCTTGGATATTGGGAGCTGCGTCCGACACGGCCTGCAATTTGGACGAGGGCACTTTCGGTGAAAATGCCTTCTTCTGCACCTACCACTGCCACATCGATGTTTAGGAAGGTGACACCCCGTTCTAGGATGGTTGTTGTTAAAAGAATAGGAGTTTCTTTGTTTCTCATCGCCTGTACTTTTTCTTTTCGAAGTGGATCTTCTGCATGAACAGCTACAATTCGAGGATCCAAACTTCGAAAAATAGGAAGAACCTTTTCCATTAGGCGAATATTAGGAAGGAAAATTAAAGCTTGTTTTTGTTGTTGCAGACGTTCTTTTGTCCATTGAAGAATATTCGAGGGAATCGCACCTTTTTGGAGTTTCCTTTTCCAGTTTCCACACCAAACAAATTTCGGTATTGGTAACGGATGACGATGAAAACGAGCAGGAATCGTGACGAAGTTTCTTTTTCCTAGTTTGCATTCCCTTTGCCACTTTTCACTTGGGGTTGCTGTGAGGAAAATGAGAGATGATTCTTCTTTCCTTGCTTGCTGGACAGCATATTGTAGAGATTCATCAGCCGTATACGGAAAAGCATCTACTTCATCAACAATCATCATATCAAACGCTTTGTAAAATCGGAGTAATTGATGGGTTGTGGCAATAGTAAGTGGGGCAAATACATGGCGGTCTTCACTTCCTCCATATAAAGAAGCAACAGAAATTTCAGGGAAGACCTTTCGAAGACGTGGCGTTAATTCGAGGACGACATCGGTTCTTGGTGTGGCGAGACAAACTCTTTTTCCAAGCTGTAGCGCTTTTTCAATACCGGCAAACAAGGCCTCGGTTTTCCCAGCTCCGCAAACAGCCCATAATAAGAGATCATAATTACTAGTTACTGCCTGGACCACTCGTTCTGAAGCATGCTTTTGTCCTTCTGAAAGTTCTCCATCCCATTTAAGCGGTTGAGGAGATGGAGTAATTTCTAGAGGCGGCGCACTCCAACTGACTAAAGAAGTACATGAACTCACACGTCCCATCATGATACATTTCCGACAATAGTGATTAGGCTCACCACACCTTGAACAAGGAAACACAGCAAATAAACCAGGATTCTGATTTCCACAGCGGTTACACGTTAACCGCTTTTTCACTTCAATCAAACCAGGTCGATTCTGAATAAAGCCATTTTCAAAATGTTGTTGGATTTCTTCTTTCGGGAAAGGAATGTCTTCTAAAAGGAGTTGCTTTCCGGTGAGGAATGTTTGGAGATGAGGATTAAATTTGAAGGTTGAATCTTTAGAGGGAACTTGCAAAATGAACACCTTCTTTCTAAAATTTTAGGACTGATATTCCGTTATTTTGCAGCGAACAAGACTTTTTTGGATAATATAGGACACAGCGTCTTTTATTTCCTAAAATCCAAGCAAATCTACCTCCTATTCATCAAGTAACGGAACTGTAGCCCCGTAAAACCTTAAACTGCGTATCTAGACATATATAACGGAATTTGAGTCCGCCCAAACAGCAAAAACGCCACCCCGAAAAAATCTCAGAATGACGTTTATCTTTGAAGTAATTCTTTCAATGTATAAGATTATTTTTTGACCCAGCCAAGCCCCATCGAGCCTTCGCCTAGGTGTGTACCAATTACGGCTCCAAAATAGCTAATCATGAATTCCACATTAGGGAACTGTGCTTCGAGTTCTGCTTTCCATTCATGAGCTTCTTCTTCGCGGTTTGCATGAATAATAACTGCACGATACGGCTCACCGCTAGCACCGGCTTGCCCTAGTAAATCCTCCATTCGCTTCATCGCTCTTTTTCGAGTGCGAATTTTTTCAAAGGGAACAATTTTTTTATCTTCAAAATGTAGTAAAGGCTTAACCTGCAATAAACTTCCAATAAACGCTTGGGCACTTGATAATCGGCCACCTCGTTGTAGATGAGACAGGTCGTCCACCATAAAATAAGCATTTACTGATTTTTTCATTTCTGATAAGCGTTCCATGATTTCTTGAGCGGTTTTACCTTGTTTAGCCCATTCAGCCGCTTCTAACACATAAAAACCTTGGACCATGCAGCTGATTTCTGAATCAAATGGGAAAACTTGAATATCTTCTACCATCGCTGATGCTGTTACCGCTCCCTGAAACGTACCACTTATTCCCCTAGAAAGATGAATACTAATGACCGCATCGTATTCCTTGGCTAATTTTTCAAAAAGCTCAACAAACTGGCCTATTGGTGGCTGTGACGTTGTGGGAAGATCTCTAGTTTTTACTTCCTCATAAAACTCAGCTGCACTGATATCAACTTCCTCTTGATAGGTTTCCTGCCCAAAGATGACACTTAGCGGAATCATATGTATGTTAAGCTGCTCTCGCAATTCCTTTGGGATGTATGCCGTACTATCCGTGACAACTGCCGTTTTCATAAAAGAGTTACCATCCTTCACTTTTTCTCTACTATATGTACTGGTTCTATTTTATATGATTAAGAGAAAAAATGCACTATTTGGAAGCGAATGGATACTTTAGAAAAGGCTGTTTTCACATAGATTGTTGCTTTTACGTACTAAACCTAGACCCTTATGAATATTGGCTTCGTGGTATCTTTTCGTAACCGTACTATACAAAGATGCTGGAGAATTAAGGATATTGAATTATATTCGGTTCTGATAGCAACAAAGTTTACGAAAAGAGCCTTAGAAAAAGGAAGCCAGACCTTATGTCTTAAGCTTCCTTTTTGCTAGAAATCTCTATATCTACTACTTTTATTAATTTTTGTTTGATTTCATCGAAAAAGCTTTCTATAGATAGGTCTCTACTAGTGGTTCCCTTTTGATAGGCATCCATAATGATGGACAAAAATAGCTCTTGTTGTTCATTAGACATTGGCAAAATCCTTCC
>DASQIV010000736.1:0-3050 GCA_035631415.1 Pseudoneobacillus sp.
AAACGGATTTATTACTTTCTTTAATTGAAGCTTTTACAGGTAATGGACTTAAAGCCAAGGACCTTGCTCAGTCGGGCATTCAACTTGGTATAAAGATGAAAGCTCCTTTTGTGGAAGCATGTGGTTGGATTCGCATGGGCCATGCTGTTCAAATTATGAATAAATATGATTCTGAATTAACAAAGAAATGCTATGTAACAGCTTTAGAAATGATGGAGCAGTTACAAGTTGCAAGGGGAAAAGCAGAACCACTGATGGGGCTATGTGCATTATACGGTGTAAATGGTGATTATGAAAGAGCGATGGAAGTGGGAAGAAATGCACTAGATGAAACAGAAAAGGTTAAGGATTACTGGCTCTCTTCTCTTATAATTCTATGTATGGGCATAGCGTGTATTTATAATGATAGATTTATAGAGGCATTACAGTACCTAGAAAAAGCAGAACGTGAATTTCAAGAATGTAAGGATATATATGGTGAAATGCTATGTCACTTTTGGAAATCATACGTGTTTTTTCAGAACAAGGATCTCATTCAGTTCCAAGACGAGATGCACTTATTCTTAAAAAGTGTGCAATTCAATCAGTTTGAATTTTTCTTACTTAAGAGAACAACATTTGGACCAAGAGATTTACAAATGTTTATTCCCTTATTATTACAATGCGAGAAGGAAAATATTGAGCGCCCATATACTTTGAAGTTGCTGCAGGAAATGGGGCTGAAGTCCTTAGAATCACATCCAGGGTACTCGATACGAATTCAATCACTAGGCCCATTTCGTATTTGGCTAGGAGAAAAAGAGGTAGGGGACCGAGATTGGCAGCGTGAAAAAGCAAAGGAGTTATTTCAGCTTTTTATGACCAATCCTGAAAGGTTTTTGGCAAAGGAAGAAATCACGCAAATTTTATGGCCCAATCAAGATAAACAGAGTGCAGAGCGGGATTTTAAAGTCGCTATGAATGCACTTAACAATGTCTTAGAGCCTAGTCGAAAGGCAAGGTCATCTCCCTTTTTTATAATTAGAGAAGGAAGTAGCTATGGAGTAAATCCGTTGGCTTCTATTGAACTAGACACCTATCAATTCCAAGAATGGATTCAATCCGGCTTGAATGAGGATAATCTTGATAAAACACTTCCATTGTTAGAAAAAGCATTGAGTTTATATAAGGGTGACTATTTATCAGAACGCAGATATGAAGATTGGTGTATTAATAAAAGAGAAAGAATGTTAGTTTTCTTTCTACGTGGTGCAGAAAAGATGGCACAAATTTATGTTCGTAAAGAAAATTATGATTCCGCTATTTATTGGTGCGAGAAAATAATAGAAAAGGATCGGACTTGGGAAGAAGCCTATAGGCTTTTAATGTATTGCTTCTACCGAAAAAATAATCGACCACAGGCTATTAAATGGTATGAAAAATGTATTGGGATATTAGAGGAAGAATTAGGTGTTAGTCCATTAGAGCCCACAAGACATATGTTTGAAATGATCGTAGAGTCATCAAAATTTCGCGAACAAACTATCTGAATGTAAAGTAGCCAAAGTGTCATTCACTTTGGCTATTTTTTTTCTGTAACTACTTTGTAACTGCACCTCTATATGATGAAATCAAGGCTTTTGAATATTTTGAAAAATATAAGGGGGAACTAAAGTGAAAATTTTTTCACGGAAAATGATTTTTATTAATTTGCTTGCTTTCTTAATGATCTTTACAAGTGCATGTAGCTCAAACACAGAGAAAACCTCTGAGGAACCAAAGGACAATGGTGAGACAAAAACAGAAGAAAAAAATACGGAGCCAATTAAAATCGGGTTACTTGCTTCTCAGACAGGGGGTCTTGAGTCTTATGGAAAGCAAACGATTCAAGGATTTGAACTTGGTTTAGAGTACGCAACTGAAGGTACAAATGAAGTAGCAGGTAGAAAAATTGAAGTGATAATTGAAGACACTGAAACGAAACCTGAGGTAGCGGTTCAAAAAGCAACGAAATTATTAGAAGAAGACAAAGTTGATTTCCTTGTTGGTTCTTCTAGCTCTGGAGATACGTTAGCAGTTCTACCATTAGCGGAGGAATATGAAAAAATTATGGTAGTTGAACCTGCGGTTGCTGATAGTATTACAGGTTCAGAGTTTAATAAATATATATTCCGTACAGGACGGAACTCTTCACAGGATGCGGTTGCAGGAGCTGCTGCCATTGCAGGTGAAGGAGTAAAAATTGCCACTCTAGCTCCTGATTATTCTTTTGGGCGTGATGGAGTAGCAGCTTTTAAAGAAACAGCCGAAAAGCTTGGTGCAGAAATTGTACATGAAGAATATGCTGACCCTGCTGCCACAGATTTTACATCTAATATTCAAAAAATCATTGATGCAAAGCCAGATTATTTATTTGTTGTTTGGGCGGGAGCTAACTCCCCTTGGAATCAAATTGCTGATATGAAGGTTCAAGAAAAAGGAATTAAAATTTCTACAGGTGCACCTGATATCCCAGCTTTAGCAACAATGGAAGCACTAGTTGGTATGGAAGGGTTCTCTGTTTATTATCATGACCTTCCACAAAATGAAATTAATACTTGGTTAGTAGAAGAGCATAAAAAGCGATTCAACGGAGAAGTTCCTGACTTATTTACTCCAGGTGGTATGAGTGCTGCCATAGCGATTGTAGAAGCCTTAAAGAAAACTGAAGGCGATGCAAATGCTGATACATTAATTAGCACAATGGAAGGAATGAGCTTTGAAACACCTAAAGGTACAATGACATTCCGTCCAGAAGATCATCAAGCATTACAGAGCCTGTATGCAATAAAATTGGTGAAAAAGGATGGAGTTCCATATCCTGTTCCAGAATTAATACGTGAATTATCTCCCGAGGAAACTGCTCCTCCAATCAGAAATTAAAGTAAAAAGCGGAAGCGCCTTAAATAAGGAAAAATGCATTTCAATTTTTCCCTGGTTATTTGACCAAGGAAGAAGTGCTTTTTCTTCTTCCCTCTTAGGGGCTAGGTAGGAAGAAATGAATTTCTTTCTTCCCCGCTGGGGGCTGGATT
>DASQIV010000737.1:0-3099 GCA_035631415.1 Pseudoneobacillus sp.
AAGGGTGTGTAAGTATCTCTAGCCATCTTTGTTATCTATTTGGTAAAATTTATATAGTTAGGAAGTTATAGGGATTTAATATTTTTGGGGGTTATGACAATTAATGAGCAAATGATTAAGCTTAAAAATTCAATTGAACTAAATGTTCATTATCAAAATGACCATGATACGACGGTTTTATTTCTTCATTTTAGTGGTGGAACTTTACATATGTGGAATGGAGTTATTCCGTTATTTGAAAAGGAATACAGTATTTTGGCACCAGACTTACGAGGTCAGGGCAAATCGAATAAACCTTTGTCAGGGTACCATATTGATGATATGGCAAATGATCTTTATTTGCTTTTACAAGAATTAGAGATTTCAAACTGTCATGTAGTTGGAAGTTCGATGGGAGCTGAGGTTGGACTTAGTTTAGCTGCTTCACATCCTGAAATGGTACTTTCGTTAGTTTGTGAAGGTGCACTTTTTAATGAGTTTGGAGAATTTGGATTGTTTAGTGGAACGGATGATGAAGTAGAGTTGGAGAAAAAGAACCGATGTCAACAACTTGCGGAAAGAAAACTACCGACTTATCAAAATAAATTAGATTATATAAAGGAAATGAGAGAATCTCTCGAAAAGGAAAATCTCTGGAATGAGTATTTCTTAAGCTACTTTGAAAACTTTTTAGAAGTAACCGAAGAAGGGCTCTTTACAAGTCACTATAAGAACTTTGTTCGAACGGAATACATCCAAAAATATTGGGAAGTTAGGTTCGATGAGTATTATAAAAAGGTGGACTGTCCTATTTTATTTCTTCCAAGTGAAGAAGAATGTCAAAATGAAAAGATAATGGACAGTATGAACTTCTTTGCTAGTTTAGTAAAGTCACATGATATAGTCCAAATAAAAGACTCTTTACACGCGTTTGTTTGGATGCAACAGCCCCAAATTGCTGGCGAAGTGGTTAAAAGATTTATAGATAAAAATAATGGATGATGTAACCTAGAAAAACTAGCACAAATAGCGCTGGTTTTTAAATTTTTTATTAGGTTCCGTAATTTCTCAAAGGAATGGATAGATAAAATGGAAATGATATTTAATCAATATTTAAAAGAAGAACTCACAATAGATGAAATTCAAGATGCGATGAACAACGGTGAAATTACTTCGAAAGAGTTAGTGATGTTTTACCTTGATAGAATCGCTAAATATGACCAGGATGGTCCAAAAATAAATTCCATTATTGAAATCAATCCGCATGCTATTTTTATTGCAGAAGGCTTGGACCACGAAAGAAAAACAAAAGGGGCAAAAGGTCCTCTGCACGGGATTCCTGTATTACTAAAAGATAATATTGAAACAAATGATTCAATGCACACAAGCGCAGGAACGCTTGCATTAGAAAATCATATCAGTTCACGGGATGCTACCCTTGTAGAAAAGCTTCGTCAAGCGGGGGCCGTGATTTTAGGGAAAACAAATATGACAGAGTTAGCAAATGCAATGTCTCGAGAGATGTGGGCAGGGTATAGTTCTAGAGGCGGACAAACGTTAAATCCTTATGGTCCTGGTGAGTATTTTATAGGAGGATCAAGCTCAGGATCAGCAGCTGCGGTAGCATCCAATTTCACAGTCTTGTCCGTTGGAACTGAAACAGATGCCTCCATCCTTAGTCCAGCTGTTCAAAACTCTATCATTGGAATAAAACCGACAGTAGGATTAATTAGTAGAACCGGTATCATTCCATTTACCTATTCCCAAGATACTGCAGGACCTTTTGCAAGAACGGTTACAGATGCAGCTGTTTTGTTAGGGGCTTTAACAGGTGTTGATCCACAAGATCCGGCTACGTTTAAAAGTGACGGAAGAGCTGAACAGGATTATACATCTTACTTAGATAGAAACGGATTAAATGGAGCTAGAATTGGCGTCTATAACGCAGATTATTACGACTATTATCAATCTGGGGAATATGATGAAAACTTATTTAACCAGGTTATGGAAAGGTTACGTCTTGAAGGAGCCGAAGTAATTGAAGAAATTGAAATCCCCTCGTTTCATCGTGATTGGAGCTGGGGCGTTCCAACCTATGAGATGAAGCATAGTTTTAACAATTACTTATCTAAACTGCCTGCCCAATTACCTGTCCATACAGACTCGGAATTAATTCAATTTAACAGAAATCATGAAGAAAGAACTCTTAAATATGGGCAAAATATGCTTGAATTTAGAGAAAAACTACCAAATATGTTAAGAAACCCAGAATATTTGAAAGCTAGGCTGGAGGACATGTATTTTTCTCAAGACCAAGGTTTGGATTATGCTTTGAAGAAATATAATCTCGATGCCATTTTGTTTCCATCCTATATTGGTTCTACTATAAGTGCAAAAGCAGGTTATCCATCTATTGCACTTCCTGCTGGCTATATGGAAAATGGAAGACCCTTTGGAATATCATTTGCAGCTGGAGCTTTTTGTGAAGGAATGTTGATCAAGCTTGGCTATGCGTTTGAACAGGCAACGAAACATCGAAAAATGCCAACATTTACACTCTGATTTTTTAATAAAATAGACCACTCACCAAGACGAATGGCAGGTGGATGGTCTGTTTTAAATCTGTTGGAATTAATTTTATTGTGATAAAAATGTTTGTTATAAGCGAAGATTTTAAGACACTTAACAATTGGTAAAGATATAAATAACAGATAGGAGGAATCAGATGTTAAATCCAGCTTGGCTTTTTGTTATTGCTTCAGTTATTGCCGTAATTGGAATTCTATTTTCTTTTAAACTAATGATGTCCAAAGTTCAAACCATAGTAGAAGGTCAGGGATTGAATATGGAATCCATACAAAAAGAGCAAACACGTTTCTTTATCAAAGTTGCAATTTCGGAGGCTGTTCCCATTTTATTATTGGTTTATGGGTTTACCCTAATTGGTCAATTGGAAGAGAGAGTTAATATTTTCATTCCGTTTATTATTATTGTGGGTATTTTTTTATTTGCTCTGACTCAAATTCTTGTAACCAGAAGAGATGTCTTAGGTTTTCATGAGGTTAATTCAGAAACAAAAACCTTTCTTAATGCGTTGATTTTCATTGGGATAGCATTAGT
>DASQIV010000738.1:0-3670 GCA_035631415.1 Pseudoneobacillus sp.
AAGGGGAATGCCTAGCTTCTCACAAAGATATAGAGTGTCATTTAAAGTAAAGGTGGTATCGTCATTTTCCAGCATCACAGTCTTTTGAATGGAGTTTGGAATCAGCGACCAGTTATGAATAAATTGCTCTAAAGCCTTCTCTTTGTCATCATAGGCTCCACCAACATGCAGAACACAACGGTGCTCAGGAGGAATGCCCATTCCTTTTAATAAAGCAATATGCATACCCAATGTTTTGACAGAGTTCTGCAAGGTATCTACTTTTGTAGTATTTAATAACACAAAATGATCAGGATGAAAATCAACCCTCATCGGGTGGTCAGACAAGTATTTCTTTATATTCTCCAATGGTTCCTCTAGCGACTTCATATATTTCCAATCCGTTAATTCTTCATGACCTGCTAACGGAATTAATCTGGAACTTAACCGAAAAAAGTGAATTTCATTTGCTGTATTATGCTTTAATAAACGGAGACAATTCTCGAGATTGGAGATTGCGATTCTCTCGAGCTTACGAATTGCCGCTTCACGATCTTTTATTCGAGAAAACTGACTAAATGTCATTGTTTGTGAAGGAGAACAGTTTTCCAACTCCACACTCATCGCCACATATCCAAATCGTATAATAGTCATATCCAAATCCTCCGATGCCTTAGTTACACTTATACGAATTAGAATTCCCTAATTTAGTTAAAAAACAGTACAAAAAAAGAACATGATTTTAGTCATGTTCTTTTCATTAAATATTCATTATCTAGAAAAATTTCTAGGTTTTGATGATTTACTGCTGCCGCTGCTACTTCCGCCACTTCCACCTGGTTTACGTCCTTGACCTTGACGAGATGGACCTTTTTTTCGTGCGCCTGCGCCGCCACCATTAGAATCCTTGAAATTTCTGCGACGATCACGATCTTGTGGTTTTCTGTCACGTCGTTGTTGTGGTGCTTCTTCTGTTAATTTAATTGGAGTTGTATCCGGTTCTTTTGTAAGCATTTTTAACACCGCTGAAACTACAGTTGATGCATCATGCTCCTCAAGAATTTGGTCAGCCATACGCTTGTAATATTGAAGGTTATTTCCTTCAATTGCAGCCAAAATTTTATCTAGTGCCGCTTTTTGTTGACCTTCTAAAGCTTCATCTAAGCTAGGTGGCTTCATGCGCTCCATTTTCGACTTTGTCGTTCTTTCAAGAATGTCTAAAAATGACTTCTCACGAGGAGTAATAAAAGTAATTGCTTCTCCCGCTTTACCTGCTCTACCCGTTCTACCAATACGGTGAACATAGCTTTCAGGATCTTGTGGAATATCAAAGTTGAACACATGTGTAACGCCTGAAATGTCCAATCCACGTGCAGCTACATCTGTTGCTACAAGAATATCAATTGAACCGTCTTTGAACTTCTTCAGTACTGAAATACGTTTTGCTTGGCTTAAATCACCATGAATTCCTTCAGCTGTGTATCCTCTTTGGTTTAAAGCATCGGAAAGTTCATCAACACGACGCTTCGTTCTTCCAAAAATAATCGCTAATTCAGGGGATTGAATATCCAATATTCTTGTTAACGTATCAAATTTATTTCTTTCCTGAACTTCTATATAGAATTGATCGATAAGAGGCACAGTCATTTCTTTCGTTTTCACTTTAATTACTTCTGGATCTTTCATGAATCGATCAGCAATTTTGCGAATCGGTCCTGGCATTGTTGCTGAGAAAAGTAAAGTTTGACGTTCTTCAGGTGTTTTAGAAAGAATCGATTCAATATCTTCAATAAAGCCCATGTTTAGCATTTCATCTGCTTCATCTAAAATCACAGTATGAACCTTTGAAAGGTCCATTGTTTTACGATTGATATGATCTAACACACGACCAGGTGTACCGACAATAATATGCGGATTTTTCTTAAGAGAACGAATTTGTCTGCTTATATCTTGACCACCGTAAATCGGAAGTACCTGAGCTCTTTTGCCGTAACCAACTTTGTAAAGCTCTTCAGATACCTGAATTGCTAACTCACGAGTTGGTGCAATGATAATTCCTTGAATACCGTTAATCTTTGGATCGATTTTATCGACTAACGGAATCCCAAATGCAGCTGTTTTCCCTGTCCCTGTTTGCGCTTGTCCGATCAAGTCCTTACCAGTTAGGGCTACAGGAATTGTTTCTGCTTGAATAGGAGTTGATTCTTCAAACCCCATTCGTTTTAATGATTTCATCGTATCTTGACTTATTCCTAAATCTTCAAACTTTGCCAATATTTTTCATTCTCCTTCGTCGAACTTTTATATTTTTTTCCTTAGTATCATACAAAGAAAAGCGGAAGCGCCATCGGAACAAACTTGTTCCCACGAAGATTACTAATAGTTTCCTTAGTGTTAAGCCTCGACAAGCATAAGACATATGCTGTCAGAAGGCTTCTTCGCCTTCTTAAACAATGGCTCATGACAAATTAAATAAACGGGCTTTAGTTTATTCTTTAGAATAAAAGGGGTTTTTATGTTTCCCTAAAATAAACAGTTTTTGGTTTATTCCCAAAAATAAACAATTTTCAGGTTTATTCCCTCGAGGGGCTAGGCGCTGGAGCTGGACAACCATATGACCTTTACAAGAAGGTCAAATTTAAATGGTTATACTCTCTTATCCATCAAAAAAGACATTCTCCTTATGGAGTATGCCCTAAATTTAAAAAGAAATTTCCTCTAGACACTTTGATTTCAATCATAACACCAAATAAACTCAATTGCAATCAATTGCCCTTCACCATGTTATTCCTCCAAAACATCACTTTGTAAAAAAGCTAATATTTCTTCAAAGAGTTTTTCATTCTCATCACAATGACAAATATGATGTTTAGAGTTGGGGATATAAAGGATTTCTTTTTTCGTTGCTCCTATCGTTTCATAAAGATATTGGGCACTTTTTATAGGAACAATTCCATCTAATTCACCTTGAGCAATAAAAGTTGGAACCTTGACCTCAGGTAAAATTTGTCTAACCTCTGTCACTAATTTTCTAAATTGAATGGTAGCACCTATTGGAGTAGCAGTGATTTTTTTCTTATAACGCAAAAATAGTTCGTTTTTATTTATTTCCCCTTTTAAGGTATCTTTAACCATCTCTTTAATGTCTTCTGTTAATTGTTTGAAATTCACATAATAGGCAGCTGCGCTTAGTAATACAAGCTTTTCAATTTTGTATTGGGAAGCTAAATAGCTTGCAATCAGTCCACCCATTGAAAAACCGATACAATAGACCTTTTCACAATTTTTTAAAAGCCATTGTAATTCGGTTTCTGCATGCTGAAGCCATTGTTTATATGTAATCCCTTTTAATTGCAATTCTTCGCCATGCCCTGGCAAAGTTGGGACGCGAATAATCCAATCTGTCTTTTCTTCCAAATATTTAGCTAATGGTGCAACCTCATATGGAGCACCAGTAAATCCATGTATACATAAGCACCCTATCATGATATCCACCACTCATTTAATAGAATATGGTGGCGCCGCTTAATCAACGATATGTTATGATGAGCAATCGACGCCAGATGCTAGACAATTTATTTTTTACCTTGTAATCCTTCTACTACTTCTTCCAGTTTCATACCACGAGAAGCTTTAACTAAAACCAATGTTTGGGCATTTGTTCGCTTTCTTAATTCCTTAACAAGGGTTG
>DASQIV010000739.1:0-3004 GCA_035631415.1 Pseudoneobacillus sp.
ATAATATTGACCATTCCTAATCACTTCCTCAATGTATTTATTTTGAATAGATAAATGAGGTCTAGAGACCGAAATACCCTTCCGATCAAGTGATTCAATAAATTTCATTTCTCCCCCAAGGGTATTTGGATCAAGCAGCTGGTTGCTACTGGTTATTCGTAAGATTCTCTTTTCATTCTTATATGTATACACATAAACATCATTTTGAAAGCCACCTGTCAGTTTCAAATAATCTTCACTACTTCCGTTCCATAGTGAAATAGCGGCTTTTACCAATTTATTTTCGACCATGTTATCTCCTTAATCTCTCCTTTTGACTAGTAGGTTACCTTTATATCAGTCTTTCATCTATATTTTTTATTTTAAGTTTCATTTCTTCTGAATTCAAACTAAATAATAAGGTTATCTTATTATATGAGCAGATAATCTGCTCAAAAAACTTCGTCGGGAGTGATGTATCGTGAGTAGAAACAAACTTTTGGTCCCTGGAGCAGAAAATGTTCTGAATCAGATGAAAGAAGAAATTGCCAATGAGTTTGGAGTTCAACTTGGTGCAGATACGACCGCGCGAGCAAACGGTTCTGTCGGTGGTGAAATGACCAAACGGCTTATCGCTCTAGCAGAACAACATCTTAGAGAACAACAAAATTTCTAAGGAAGAAATAGCTCTTTTTCTTCCGAACGTTGATTTCTAAGAGGAGACCCATTTTTTGGGTCTCTTTTTTTCAAAATATAAAAAGCAACCAAATGTGTAAATCACAAAGGGTTGCTTTTTATATTGTAATAGTTATTTCCCTTTAAAAACAGGTTTACGTTTTTCTCCAAAAGCTTGAAGTGCTTCTATTCGATCTTCAGTTGGAATCGTTACTTCATAGGCTTTACGCTCAATTTGAAGTCCAGTCGCTAAATCTGTATTCATACCTTGCTTAATAGCAAATTTGGCTTGCTGAACACCAACTGGTCCATTTTGTAAAATCATATTCGCCCAGTCCATTGCTGAAGCTAGTAACTCTTCACGAGGAACCACACGATTCACAAGTCCAAACTGAAGTGCCTCTTCTGATGGAACGCGTCTTGCAGTTAAAATTAATTCTAATGCTTTCGCCTGTCCTATTAATCTAGGTAGCCTTTGTGTACCGCCAGCCCCTGGGATTATTGCCAAGCTTGTTTCCGTTAATCCCAATAAGGTTTTTTCAGTAATAATTCGGAAATCACATGCTAAGGCAAGCTCCATGCCTCCTCCAAAAGCATAACCATTCATAAGAGCAATGGTAGGTTGAGGTAGCTGATCAATCGAATTGAATACTTCATTAATTTTATATAAGTTTCTTTTTACTTCCTCATTAGTTAATGACTTGCGTTCCTTTAAATCAGCACCAACACTAAACGCTTTTTCACCCGCTCCTGTGAAAATGACAATACGGATTTCAGGATTTACACGTATTTTTTCAACCGCATTCTGTAACTCCTTTAATGTATCGTAATTAAAGGCATTAAGAGCATCCTCCCGATTAATCGTGACAATAGCAGTATGCTGATTTATATCTAATAAAATATTATCCATTGGACCGTCCCCTACTATTAATTTATTATTATTTCATTAATTCTATTTTTGGGCCAAATAATCCTTTAATAGAGGTGGAACTCACTTTTAATTACTAGCCTTTTATATCCTCAAGAACTTTTGCTTTTAATGCTCTTCTTAAAATTTTCCCTGTTGTATTTTTAGGAAGCTCTTCTAGGAATTCAATCGTACTTGGTACTTTGTATTTTGCTAAGTGCTCTCTGCAATATTGTAATAGTTCAGCTTCTGTTAATGCTGGATTTTTGCTAGCCACATAACATTTTACAGCCTCTCCGACATTCGGGTCTGGAACACCTAGAACTGCAACTTCTACGATTTCAGGATGATTGTAAAGTACTTCTTCTACTTCCCTCTGATAAACATTATATCCACCTACGATAATCATGTCTTTTTTCCGGTCTACGATGTAGAAATATCCTTCTTCATCCATTTTTGCTAAATCACCTGTATATAGCCAGCCATCTCGGATGGTTGCGGCAGTATCTTCTGGTAACTTATAATATCCTTTCATAACATTAGGTCCGTGAACAATTAATTCACCAACCTCTCCAACGGGAACCACTTCACCTAATTCATTTACCACTTTATTTTCTACATTTAGGATGGAAGTACCGATAGAACCTGGCTTACGCGGTCGATCTAATGGATTAAAGCACGTGACAGGTGAAGCTTCTGACAAGCCGTAACCTTCAGAAATAGCAACATTAAATTTCTTTTCAAAATTTTTAAGTAGAGCAACAGGCATAGAAGCACCGCCTGAGATGCATAATCTAAGGGACTTTAAATCTTCTATATCTGCCTCTGGAAATTGAAGTAAGAAGTTATACATCGTTGGTACACCAGCAAATACGGTAGCTTCATATTGTTTAGTTAATGCAAAGACATCTTTTGGACTAAACTTTGAAAAAATGATCAAGGTTGCACCGTTCATTAATGGTGCATTTAAAGAGACCGTTAAACAGAACACATGGAACATCGGTAATACGGTAATTACTCGATCACTTTCATTCATTTTTAAGTAATCGCTTACATCTTTTGCGTTAGAATATAGGTTTTTGTGAGTCAACATGGCTCCTTTAGGCTTGCCCGTTGTTCCAGAGGTGTAGAGAATAACTGCAACATCATCATCTTGTAAGTCTGGTTCAGCAAAATTCAATTCTCCGTTAGCCAAAATAGTTGTAAACGGTTGCAATTTTGGGAAAACAGAAAGATTTTCCAGTTGAATAGCTTGGTCCTTTTCTTTTGGCGTTTCACAAATCAAATAATGCTCAACAGATGATAAAAGAGGATTCATTTTTTCTATTAGAGGAAGCAATAAATCAAGTGCAATAACCACTTTTACATCGCCATTTTTAAGAATATAGCCTATCTCATCTGGTGTATAAATTGGATTGATTGGTATAACTGTTGCTCCAAGAC
>DASQIV010000740.1:0-8691 GCA_035631415.1 Pseudoneobacillus sp.
TTTTTAACTTCATTCTTTCCCCAACTTTCTTTATCTTAATAGTATGTTTATCGACCGAAAACATTTAAAAATTAAGATAAAAAACATTGGTAAATGTTTACACAGAACGCAGAATATCTAATACTCGTTCATTGCAGTAAATCCGTTACGGATGACAAATTATAGAATTTACTATATAACAGGTAACTCTACTATAAACGTAGTACCTTCGTTTTCTTTACTGTTCACGTTAATATGACGACCATGCAATTTGATAATAGTCCAAACAATGGATAAACCAAGTCCTGTTCCCTCGGTTGTTCGTGTTCGTGCAGTATCTGCCCGATAAAAACGTTCGAAAATCCTTTCCATTTCTTCATTATTCAATCCTATTCCCGTATCTTTAAAGGTTACTAATATCGAATCTTCTTTTTCTTCAATGGATATTTCAATACTTCTATCCGGTTTATTATATTTAATGGCATTTGTTAATAAGTTATCCCAAACTGTATTGAGTAAAGATGGGTCACCAATGATTTCGACATCTGGTAATAAGTAGCTAAGCATGATGCCTTTTTCACTTACATGCCATTGATAAATTCGTACCAAATCTTTTATTTGCTGACCAAGATTGAAAAGCTTCTTCTTCTAAATTATCAATTAGATAAATTTGATACCCAATTGAAGAATACTTGTATTTTTATATAACGATATACCTCGTCATTATTTTATTAGAATTAAAAAGGAAAGTATTTTTATTTTCTTCGAACAATTTGTTTAATGCTATACTTGATAAAAAACTATATCCTGTTGCATCATTACTTAAATTCGTTTATTTAAATTGAAAAAAGAAGTTGCTTTTGCAACTCCTTCGTTTCACTCCAACAATATAATATTTCACAATCTAATTAATACACCACTTTTCAAGACTATAGCCTTCATTAGAATTTTTAATCACTATATCAAAATTTTCATGATAAGGATGCATGAATAGATCATATTGAGTTCTACGTTCTTCATGTGATTTCCTTAGGTAATTTATATCTGATCCTCTTTCAGAAACATCACGGATACTTCTTCTCATCAATTCGGTTTCTCCATCTGTATATAAGAATACTTTTAGATCATATAAATGGAGATTGGTAAAGGCAACACTCATACCTTCTACAATATTTATTTTGTTTTGTGAAGATACGAGCGTGCTCTTAGTATAATTGGTGCCAATTGTATAAAAATCTAAACCATCTCTCATCATTCGAATGTCTCTCTCTAAAGCAAAAATATTATGAGCTAAAGGATGACAAGCTGTCATTTTATCACGATGGTGTTCATTCTTATATTCATAGTCGATTAAAGTGTGCTTTCTAAGATTAGAACCGATAAGATAGGTATCTGTATTGATATAATTCACATTATCATGTCCCAGAATCGTTAATAATTTCTGGGAAAATATTGTTTTTCCAGATGCACCATGACCCGAAATTCCAATGATGACTCTTTTATCTTTGCTTCTTATCAAATTGGCAATCTCATTTAATACTTTGTCCATAATTCCCCTCATTTGCTCTATATATATTGGTGTTGGGTAAATGCCTTTTACTATATTTACAATACTCTACTTTACCATAAATTCTCAATTGTTTGTTATACTAAACTGACCCCATATTCTCTCTCCTAATGCAAAGTACATACCTAATAAGAACTGAATAATGTATTATCTACGCAGTTTTTATTCAGTAAAAAGGAATAAAAATTTAATTTACTGGTTCAGTTTGTTCAGTCTCCTATCACACAACTCAAAAATGCATCTGAATTTGTATTGTGTTTTGTATCAATATTTGTACTGTAAAAGCAAATGGCTCAGTCCAATACTGAGCCATTTGCTTTTGTCTATTCAAGCTTCTTTTTTAGCTAACACTGCCTACAGGGTCAAGCGGGATGGTTCGGTAGCATTGCTTTCATCGAATAAAATTCAGTTGTCATTATACCAGCAATTACTGCGGGGTCTTCTTCGATAAGTTTTGGGACTTGAGCTTCCCTTTCAACTTCAATTATGGCAAGTCCGTGCGGAGCTGAAGGATGTAAAACAGGACCGAAGACCAGAGCAATCCCTTGGTTTTGCTGGTCCGACCAATAGGCAATGTGTTTTAACATAATGTCACGCTCTTCTACTGTCATATCCTGATGAAAAGTTGTTCTTGGTGGAGTAGACTTTAGCATAAAGTGCATTTTAACTGTAGCTTTACTTGTGGTATTGTCCGACATTCCTAATTTACCTCCAACAATTAAAAATTTGTTTTCCTTAGTATTCCAAATATCTTTGGGATTACTATGAACAAACTTATAATGTTAGTATTGATATTTTCATAGTTGTCATTTCCCGGACTCAGATTCCGCTATTTCCGTAAAATAAGCAGTTTTTCCTAGTTTTGTGGACTCACATTCCGTTATTCACCATATTTCATTGGAAAAAGGCATACTTTAGGTGCAATAACGGAACCATAGTCCGCGAATCTTCAAAAAAACAAACATTCTTGTAAATTAACGGAACGTGTGTCCGCTTAAACTGAATGTGTTTTTTCTTCTTAATGAGGTTTTAGGTATTAAACAGCCACATTTGTAAAATTAATCATTTTTTTCCTTAATCAACACATAGCGTCAATAATAGAAATGTCTATGTATTTAATATGGTTTGGTTTTATTTAACGTATGCGCCTATTCATCCATTAAAAAAGTGTTTCTCCTTCTTAAAGAAACGCTCTCGTTAGTTTTTCAAGTCCCTTCTTACACTAAAATTTTGCCCATATTGCTCAATAATAATAGTATTATTTAAAATTTTGAAGATGATAGAAACATGCGTGTACATATATTTTCATAAAAATATAGCCTTTAATTTCCTGAATTTCAGATATATAGTTACTAGGAAAATAACTATTTTAGGAGTGCTCTCAAATGTTTATTAAACTAAAAAAAGAACAAAAAGAATTAATGATATCTGACATCCAATATTTCTTTTCACAAGAAAGAGATGAAGAAATAACTGAATTTGCTGCAGAAAGAGTATTAGATTTCATTAAGGAAAAGCTTGCACCTCACTTTTATAATGCCGCTGTCTTGGATGTTAAACATGTAGTTGAACAGCAATTTTCTTCACTTGAAGATGAAATCTTAACACTTGAACGTCCGATAAAAAGATAAAAATTATACAGAGTGGAATATTCTCCTTCCGCTCTTTTAAACACTTTTTTGGTCCAATTCGTCAAAGTGAATGAATTTCTTTCTTAAACTTAACCTTCCCTCATACTTTCTGAAGGCAAAATAAAAAGCTGAAAACACAAGTAGTGAATAAAAACTTGTATATTTTCAGCTTATTGGGATCAGTTGTTATGGAAAAATAGCCTTCTTTAGCTTAAGTATAATAGTTCACAATCTTAATATTACAACTATCCTCCTTTATTAGACCAGCATAAACATTCTTTAACTTGCAGTTATCTAGGTTATCGGGTACCGCTTGTAAGATGCGCGTCAAACATATCAATGATTTCAAGGAATCTATCCGCTTCGCGGAAAACATGGTCTGCTAACAGTGGATGAATAATGCTCTTAATCTTGCATTGTTCAATTAAATCACGGGCTGTTTTCTTGAAGTCCCTTAGAGATGAGACCGACACCCGATTTTGATCCAGGAATTGATCTAAAAGTGGAACGGTTTGAGATTGTGGCTTCATAGATTCTAAATCCCTTGCTTGATACAGCAATTGATCAAAATCATTGCTGAAATTCTGTGCTACATCAACTAGTTTCCTCTCGGACGGATCAAGGAGATGACCAATAAATTTGGCATGGTCTGCCATAATCCTTAAGAAAAAGACATTTTCTTTAATAATGGCATCTGGAAGGGGTTGCAATTTTCCTTCATTTAATTCGATTAATCGTCTTCTAAAATAATTCGCTTCCCTACTTGTATGGTCTACTAATAATGGGAAATTATTTGCCCCCGGCAATTTGCATGTAAGAATTAGTCCTAATACTTTCCGTTTAAATAAGAAAATATTAGTTGCAGCTAGTTGTACTTCTGAATTAAATCCTCTTATTTGTTCTGGGTCTGTTTGATTATTAAAGGAATGTGAAGTTTGTTCGATTTGTTCAAATAATCGATAAAATTGATTTGCCTCTTGAATGAGTTGAGTATCCTCTGCTCTAAAACCTAATCGAAGAAATAAAGAATGCTCTTTCATGATTCTAGCCCAAAAACGTATTTCGTTTAAGGAACGCTCAACAAACATTCCAGATGTAACACCTGTATCAGCATGTAAATGTTCATTTCCATTCATTCCAATCCCTCCAATAATCAACCAATTACTTTATTCATATTATTTAAGAAATATGAATATGCCAATAATTAGGTAGGACAATCTTTGTTAAACGAATCTATGAAAATTGTATAACTGTGTTATAGTTTTCGAGACATTTTAAAGGTCAGTACTTAACGAAAGTATTGGACGGCGAGAATTATATTGGACTGCAATATAGAGGATAGTTTTTTCGCTAACTTATTTTACGAACAATGTGGTTAATTTTCTTTGTAAAGGAATGGTTTTAGACCGTATCCTTTGGCACCACAATAAAGCGCGTGGAAACGTTTTATCTCAACATCTTCCCATTAAAAAAAAAACTTTACCAAAAACATCATTTATATATAGTCCTTTCCTTGTTTTTTCATCCGGAGGTTCCTTTCTGAAAACAAGCAAAAAAAGGCTGAAAACAAACAAGTTTTATGAATAAAAACTCACATATTTTCAGCTTTGATAGAGATGACTTTATGGAAGGATTGCCTCCGTTAGTTTAAGTACATCATTTCACAATCAGATTTGTTTTCACTTCTCATTAAGCTGATAACATATTTGAACTACACCAGAGGAAAACCTTTTTGTTTCAACCAGTTTTAGATTTACCCTTTCCTTAATGTCAATAAACAATGGTTTTCCCTCTCCCAAAATAATAGGGTGAACAGATAATCTAAATTCATCTACAATCCCTAAGTTTATAAAGGTTGTAATTAGACTTGCCCCACCATAGAGCCAAATGTCTTTACCAGGCTTATGCTTTAATTTGATTATTTCTTCCACAATATTTTCATTTATAAATGTAACGTTACTTTCGGACTCCTTTTGTGTTTTTGAAAACACGTATTTCTCCTTACTATGTACCAATCCCCAAATTTCTTTTTCTGTATCAGAAACTTTAGTATCAGGTTTATACTGCCCCCATAAATCATAACTTTTTCTTCCATATAAAATAGTATCTATTTGATTTAAGAAATTATTGAAGTCCATTTCGGGATCCATTATACACCAGTCTACTTCCCCTTTTGGTCCTTCAATAAATCCATCTAAAGTAACGGCTAAATCTAAAAGTATTTTTCTTTGTCCGTGGTACTTAACCATAATTCATTCTCCTTAAGTTAACCAACATTGAAAACATTTCCTTCTTTGACTAATCTGCTTCTATACTTCCCTAAGTAAAACAAATAGACCGAGAGCATACAAGGGATGAATAAAATCTCGTATATTCTCGGTTTAATAGGACTGATAGTTATGAAGGTATAGTTCTCCGTAAGTTGAACAAGATACTATTTACCTTCTTTAACTTATTGAATCGATAATCCCTTGAATAATTTTCATACTTTCTACGTCTTTTGGTCGAAGTTTGCGTCCAGTTCCTTGTTCATAAACCTTCTTCTCTTCAAGTAACTGGTATGGGTTTAAAACATTTATTGATATACCTTTTAAGTGATAATTTAGCATCGGCAGAGCATCTTTCCTCCATATCCAGTCTGGAAAGCCATTAGCAATTATGTTACCATCATCTGAAAGTCTAACAAATACAAAACTCACATCTATAGCGTTCTTAAGGAAATCTGTTTGAAACTCGCTGACTGGTATTTTCTTAAAACCAGCATTGGCCATTGCTTGTTCGATCTGTTCCCGATTTTGAATCCAAGTAACTAAATCAATATCGGAGTGTAAACGGGTAATTTTTCCGAGAAGAAAATCAATTGCCCAACCACCACGTAACCATAAATGAAAATTGTGAGATAAACCTATTTCAATTATTTCACGAAGTATTTTTAACTGTTTCTCTCCTGTACCATTTTCTTTATTATCCAATTTCACCACACCTTTTTTCGCTTATCCATATTATTTTCTACATAAAAAATGGCAGACCTTCTTCAACTAACCTTCCCTCATACTATCCGAAGGCAAAATAAAAAGCTAAAAACACAAGTAGTGAATAAAAACTTGTATATTTTCAGCTTATTAGGATTGTTTGTTATGGAAGTTTGGCTCTCAGATAGTTTAAGAAGAAATCTTTAAAGTTGGAGAATTCAATCATTAAAAGTCCCATTCAATATTTATCTGATTTTCTCTGCCAACTCTAAAATAATTCCCTCTGGACCACGAACGTAGCATAATTTATAACTTTCTTCATATTGCTGTATCTCACTAAAGATTTCCGTGCCCTTCTTTTTCAATTTTGCAATAATAGCTTCAATATCTTCAACAGCAAAGCAAATATGTCGGATACCCAGCGTATTTGAAAAAGGTTGCTGAATATCTTTTTCATCTGACGGCGTATAAAATTTGACTAGCTCTATCCATGTCTGACCATCTGGCATTCCCAATCCTACACATGCTGTCCTAACATCATTAAGCCCAACTATTCTGTCCAACTGTTCTCCATCCAATTCCCATTCCGCTTGCACTTCAAGTCCTAAATCAAGAAAAAACGCTTTAGCCTCTGAAAGATCATTTACGTTTATACTCACATGATCTATTCTATTGATTTTCATATCTCATATCTCCTATATTCCTGTTATTTTCAATACCTGTATTCGTGTATGGTTTGTTTGAAATTCTAATTCGCTTAATACAGAAAATACTCTTGTTCAACAAACCTGCCCCTTTAGTATATAAAAAGTTATTCTTTTCCACTAAACTCTAAAATATTTAAGTCCTCGGATGCTTCTGGTTCTTCAAAAAATTTAGTAACATGAATAAACACCGCTTCCGTGTCAAAAGCTGCTCTTTCGGGTTGTTCGTTACGCCTTTGTGCAATTTGACGTAAGCATTGCTCGTTATTTAGATTAAGGAAAATTAGTTGATGGTTTGCATCGACTTCTGATACCATATCCAAAAACCACTTTCGCAGTTTTTGAGTGTTAGCTGGAAAATCCATCACTACATCTGCACCGACACTTAATATGTTTTGGACATGCTTCTTCACCAACGGCTTGAGCTGCGCTGAGAATTTTAGATAGTCCTCAAATGTTGTGATCTGATTGGGATAAAGAGATGAAAGCCATTCATCCTCAGACAACAGTACCGCATGTTTATCTATAGCCAATTGTTTTGATTTAGTTGATTTTCCTGCTCCCATTTTTCCACAGAAAAAGTATAGCGTCCCCAATTGTTTCATATTTTCTTACCCCCCGGGCTTATTTTAGTGGTTATTGACCAATCTAGTAAAACTTTAATTTATTTTTTATATTTTTCATTATTGTTGAACTTATTTAATTTAACTTTAAAAATAATCGAAATGTTCGATAATCTCCCCTTTTAGTTCAAAAAAGTGCGGAAATAACTCTTCATTATTTTTATAGATTCTGAAAGATTTTGAATTATATCATCAGAAACCGAAATACATTTATATTCTTTTGGGGCATAGTAGCCATAATCTTTTCGTATTTTAAAATCATCGATAATACCAAACTCATGGACAGTCATATATTATCCACCTTTCACATTATGAAGAACAGATGCAGTAGTTATTCAACATTAGCTCTTACGTTACTTCCTTAAGCAAATATAAAATAATTAAATCATTCAAAGATTTGAAACTAAGACTACTTCAATAATAATTTATTAGTTTTCATAATGATCATTGTGTAAGTATTGAATAAAATCAAAGAACTTTTCTATGGAATAAAATGGAGTATCTAAATTTAAACCTATAAAATCTACTTCGAATAACTTAGGTGTTTCACTACGGAATTCATAGCCAAAAGCAGTTCCACTTCTATCAGAACCAATTACAACTAATTCTGGGGCAAACTCTTCAATGGAAAAACCCTCAACTCCATTTGCTTCAACAATACTTTCCATCTCCCATAACCTTAAGTATCTCTCATTAATTTGACCTTCTCCACCATTTGAACTCAATATAAATTCAATATAATCCTCTGGAAACTTTATTTTTAATTATTCTTCTACCGATCCTATTTCTTTTAGAGTTGTAGGTAAGTTAAAATTGAAATCCTTAGACAAATAATCTTTATTTATATTAGCTCCTGCTTCAGTTTATTTAGGATAAATAGTTCGATTTAGAGCAGCTATATTCCTTCATTAAGGGTACAGTGCTTTCTCTTGTAACTTTCTGCCATAGGTTCAAATATTCAAAAGAACAACAAAAAGCCAGAATTAACAAGTAATGAATAAATTCTTGGTTTATTTTCGGTATATGAAGCAGATCTATTAATGTGTTAAAGCTCTTACGTTACTTGACCTACAACTACTTTTTACTGATAAATATATAAAGCGAATCCTATAAGACTTGATATGATTACACCAATTAATAATTTTATATCTGAAACTCTGGCAATGAAGGTATCTTCACTCGTTTGCTCCATATATAGTACCGTCCACCACTCTT
>DASQIV010000741.1:0-3599 GCA_035631415.1 Pseudoneobacillus sp.
ATTTTAACTGAGCCATTACGGGTTCATGGTCTTTATTCAGCTAAGGAAAGGGAACAAAAGGCATTGGAAATTCTTGAGATTGTAGGGTTGTCGGATTACCATCTTGACCGTTATCCCCATGAGTTTTCTGGAGGTCAAAGACAAAGAATTGGTATTGCAAGAGCAGTGATTTTACAGCCTGAATTGATTGTTACGGATGAACCTGTATCTGCCCTGGATGTTTCCGTCCAATCTCAAGTTATCAATCTATTATTAAAGCTACAGAAGGAATTTCAATTAACCTATATTTTTATTTCTCACGATTTAGGTGTTGTTCGCCATATAACGGATCGGGTGGCCGTTATGTATTTAGGAAAAATTGTTGAATTATCAGATACAGAAGAGCTGTTTCGAAATCCGAAACATCCCTATACAAAAGCGTTAATCTCAGCTGTACCAATCCATCATCCGGATGAAACAAAGGAAAAAATTATTTTAAAAGGGGATGTTCCAAGCCCCGCAAATCCTCCACAAGGGTGTACCTTCCATCCTCGTTGTTTAGATTGCATGAATATTTGTAAAACAGAGAAACCGCCTGTGGTTTCATTAGAAAATGGGCATACGGTGGCCTGTCACCTTTATGCATAAAAAAGAAAAAAGGGAGATGGAATAAATGTTATTAGAAATTCCAAAAAATGAAATTTTAGAACGGCAATCAAAGTTATTTTCTCAATTGGCAAATAAGAAAATTGATTGTGCGATTCTATTTAGTGTAACAGATATTTTTTATTTAACTGGTTTTCATTTTTATCCAACTGAAAGCCCAATTGGATTTTTCGTTGACGCGGGGCAAAAAACACATTTATTTGTTCCAGCATTAGAACACGAACATGCTGAAGAATATGCCTATGTCGATTTTGTTCATTCCTTTCCTGAGTACCCTGGTTTACGTCATCCGATGGAATACTTTAAGGATGCCTTATCGGAAGCTCAATTTTCCGGTAAAGTGGTTGGCTATGATGCAATAGGCTATGGTTCTTCTATGGGTTACCGTGGCCCAGTTGTAAGCGATTTCTTAAAGGCTGAATTTGTTTCTATTAAAGGGTTA
Organism: Pseudoneobacillus sp.; assembly: GCA_035631415.1. Taxonomy (GTDB): domain Bacteria; phylum Bacillota; class Bacilli; order Bacillales; family Cytobacillaceae; genus Pseudoneobacillus. Next base: position 1,088 of record DASQIV010000741.1, read on the forward strand.
GTAGAAGAATTGAGATTTATTAAATCTGCTTCAGAAATTGAACTTATTAAAGAATCTTGCCGTTGGGGTAATCTTGCTCACAGATTGCTGCAAAAGTATTCTAAACCAGGTTTAAGTGAAATTGAGATTACAAGTAGAGCTTCTACAGAAGCAACAATGGCGATGATTGAAACGTTAGGTAAAGATTATAAGCCTCATGGAAGAACTGCTTATGCATTATTCCGTGGACAGGTAGGAGAAATGTCTGCTTTCCCACATGCGGTTACTCAAAACATTGTTCTGAAAAAAGGAGACACTTTGGTAACAGGAGCTGCGGCCGATGTATGGGGTTACCATAGTGAATTAGAAAGAACCATGTTTGTTCAAGAAGCTAGTAAGGAACAAGAAAAATATTTTCAGATTATGCTTGAAGCACAGGAAACTGCTTTTAAAGCTATTAAACCAGGATTTTCATGTTCAACAGTGGAGCAAAAGGTCCAGAAGTACTTTAAAGAAGCAGGTGTTGAGCATTTAGTACAGCATCATACAGGACATGCGATTGGACTACTGGGACATGAAGCTCCTTTCTTTGATCTAGGTGATGAAACAATCATGCAGCCAGGTATGGTATTTACTGTGGAGCCAGGCATTTATATAAGAGGGCTTGGTGGTTTTAGACATTCTGATACGGTACTTGTAACGGAAAACGGAATGGAGATGCTGACTTATTATCCTAGAGATTTCGCCTCGATGATTTGTCATTAAGGTTATATCAAGATAAAACAAAGAGGGGAGAGTTTTCATGAAGTTAGCGATTTCAAAAATAGAAATTAAAGGGCGTCAACAGAAGTTTTTTCAAAAGCTAAATGAACGTGAAGTGAATGGTGCTGTTTTATTTAATGTAACAGATATATTCTATTTGACAGGTTTTCATTTTCATCCGACTGAACGGCCGATTGGATTTTTTGTTGACCCAACACAAATGACTCATTTATTCGTACCAGCCTTAGAACATGAGCACGCAGAAGAATTTGCCTATGTTGATTTCGTCCATTCTTATCCAGAATATCCAGGTTTACGACATCCAATGGAGTATTTAAAGGATTCCTTATCCAATGTCCAATTACAAGGGAAAACTGTAGGCTATGATTCCAATGGCTATGGTTCTGCAATGGGGTATCGAGGTCCTGCTTTATCAGAGATTTTGCAAGCTGAGAGTTTTGTTTCAATCAAGGGTTTAATAGAAGAAATGAGATTAGTAAAATCATCATCTGAAATTGAATTAATTAAGGAATCCTGTCGTTGGGGTAATCTTGCACATCGATTGCTTCAAAAATACTCAAAGGCTGGATTGAGTGAAATAGAAATTACTAGCAAAGCAACTTCAGAAGCAACGATGGCTATGATTGAAACACTTGGTCCAGATTATAAACCACATGGAAGTCCGGCAAACGCCTTTTTCCGCGGTCAGGTAGGTCCAATGTCAGCTATTCCACATGCTGTAACGCAAAATATCGTACTTAAAAAAGGAGATAACCTTGTTACTGCAGCATTATGTGATGTGTGGGGATACAAAAGCGAGTTAGAAAGAACCATGTTTGTCGAAGAAGTAAGCAAAGAGCAGGAAAAGTATTTCCAACTCATGTACGAAGCTCAGGAAATTGCTTTTCAAAATATTAAACCAGGAAACCCAGTATCCTCGGTGGATGCTGCTGTTCAATCATTTTTTAAAGAAAATCATGTTCACCATCTTACTCGACACCACACTGGCCTTGCTATCGGGTTATTGGATCATGAAGCGCCGTTTTTCGACCTCGGTGACAATACTATCATGGAACCGGGCATGGTATTAACAGTCGAGCCAGGACTATATGTAAAAGGATTAGGAGGTTTCCGTCATTCGGATACAGTCCTTGTTACAGAAAACGGGATGGAATCACTAACTTACTATCCACGAGATTTGAATTCATTAATTTGTTTTTAAAAATTATTTTTTTATTTTAAAATATGATTCTGTGACAATCGTATACCAGGATAAATGACTAATAAATAGTAAGAAATAAAAAACAGCTAATATCAATAGACTTTAGCTGTTTTTATATTTAAGGCTATGTTAAATATCTTTGTTGATTTGGCACAAAAATTAATAATTTTACATAATGGCTGAGTGAGTAGTACTGTGAAATACCTAAAGCCTCATTATGCCGATTAATATTCAATATTAGCGGACACACGTACAGCTATATTTACGAAAATGTATGTTTATTGAGGATTTGCGGACTATGGTTCCGTTATTGCACCAAAAGTTTGCCTTTTTCAAATGAAATATAGTGAATAACGGAATCTGTGTCCGGAAAAACAACTAAAATATCAACACTAACGTTTAGCATAGCCATATTTTAAAAAAAATAAAGTTCCACTTTGTTTAAGCGCAAATAGACAATAGTTCCTTCGGTAAATTATCAATTGAAAGTTCAGTAGTTTAAACTCCTAAATAAAATGATGCATCCCACTACAGAATGCATCATCAAAT
>DASQIV010000742.1:0-2610 GCA_035631415.1 Pseudoneobacillus sp.
GTTTTAACAGCTGTTTCGCTTTGGTGAAATTAGTCTCATTCTTGTAAGTGCGTCGACTTAGTTCAGGAGAAAAACTGCTAGCAGGGAATCCTTTTATATTTAGCTGTTGAATCATACTCTTACGATCTAATGCAAAATGTATGGCAGATCGTAAACGTTCATCTTGAAGAGGACTACTTTTTCGTAAATTAAAGGTAATATAGGTGCAGCCTTTTTCCCAGTTTTGAATTTGTGTATGCGATTCTTCGCCGACAGGGAAAACTCCAAAATAGATATCGTCCTCTGCTAGTTTCCGAAGCATACGGTTTTCCTCATAATTTGGCCATACCCACATTTCGATTCGATCAAGATGGGGTCTTCCTTCAAAATAGTATTCGTTGGCTGTAACAGTTAACACGGATTCATTATTTACTTCCATTCGAAACGGTCCGGTCCCAATGGGAAATCTGGCAAAGGAATTTCCATTTTGTATTTCTTCCAAATCGGAAGGGACTATTGAGCATTTTTCAGAGCAAAGATAGTGAGCAAATAGGACATCAGGTTCTCGTAAAATGATTTCCAATGAAAACTTGCTCAGAATTTTTACATCCTGCATGATGGATGTGATATTTTCATAGCTTGATTCTTTTTTGAGCCGATTAAAAGTAAAGGCTATATCTTCAGATGTCATCGGCTTACCATGATGGAAGCGGATGCCTTTTCGTAAAAAAAATCGCCAAACAGTGTAATCCTCATTATATTCCCAAAAATACGCTAGCTCAGGCACGATTTGTTTTGTTTTTTCATTATAGGCGACAAGAGTATTAAAAATTTGGTTAACCCAATTTGCTTCGGTTCGTCGATGAACAAAAGTAGGGTCTAAATCTAAAACTGGACGATAAAATGGAAAGCGTAGAACATCTTCCTCATTGTCCATCTTTTGAAATCCAAGATGACGATACAACCATTCTGTGAACTCATATTTGACGAGTTGTATTTGCTCCACTTCAATAAGCGACCAAGCATCATCTAGTTTTCCCTCTAGTGCTAACTGTTTTGCTTTTTCTAAAATAAAGTCATTTAGAGGCTGAGTAAAAGTTAGTTGTGAGGGATTCCCACGTCCGAGGCCAGGTTGCCAATGAATAAGATGATTATCAGTCATCTTGTTTAATACTAACTGTGCGTTTCTTCGGGTACATTCCAAGATGTTCGTGATCTCATCCATTCTAATCGGAAAGCTTTCCCCTTCAGGTATGGGGCGATAATGCTTTCGTAGAGATATGTAATAGTGTCCTATGTTCATTGTTTTATAAAATGAAAAGGCGAAATTCCCTTTTCCTACCTTTCTCTTTTTCTTCCTCTTTTCTTTAAGTATAATTTTTCTTATTAATCTGGTAAAGGGGAAAGTTAAATATGATATGGATGGAAAAAAGGAGAGGGGCTATCCTAATGAAACCTAAGCAGGAATCCGTTTGGCGAAATGCTAATTTTATCATTTTGCTAGTTTCAGGTGCTGTTTTTTCATTAGGTAGTAAAATATATGAGTTGGCTCTGCCACTCATTCTATATCAATACACAAATTCGGCTGTCGTTATGTCGACAATGAGAGGAATCGAATTTTTACCGAACTTACTTCTAGCTATGTTTATTGGGGTATTAGTAGACCGTGCCCATAAAAAACGATGGTCGTTATGGGCCATTCTATTTCAAATGTTGATCTTATTTGGATTGTTTTTTTCTATTGAATGGGGCATACATTCGAATCTCTTATTCTATCTATGTGGATTTTTATTGATGATGTTTAGTTATGCCTATTTTAACGCAAGAGCAAGTATAGTAAAACTTTCACTACCTAATGAGATGTTAATCTCTGCTAATTCATCGTTTAATTTTATTTCTACGCTGATAGGGATAATGGGTCCGGCCATAACAGGAGTTATATTAATGCTATCCAGCTTACATGTAGGATTGCTGATAACAGCGGTGGCATTTGTATTCGTTTTTTTGATTCTATTACTGTTGAAAACAGATGAATCCGACTCACGTTCTGTAAGAGAAGGATTTTGGAAGGAACTAAAAGAAGGTTGGGTGGAGCTTTACCGAAACAAAACGCTGTGGCTGATTACCTTAACGGTGATTTTCTTAAATTCTACAGCGGGAATGGTTGATACAACGGTCATCTTTTATGCAAAAGATGTGTTAAGTCTTACTGATGCGAAGCTTGGTTTACTCTTATCCTTTGCGGGGGTTGGAGGCTTAGTTGGAAGTTTAATAGTCGGAAAGGTTCGTGCACGGTGGTCAACTGGACCGATTATTATCGTTACGACTCTTTTAATTGGCTTGTCCTATATACTTTTGTTTTCTCATATTTATATGGTGGTTGGAATGGGGCTATTGCTAAATGGTTTGTTTAGCACCATTAGTAACGTGTGTATTTGGACGTTCCGCCAAGAATCTACTCCACAGCAGTTAATAGGGAGAATAAGCGGTATAACGGGCTCGGTTTTTAAGCTAGGAATGCCATTTGCAATCTTTGCGGCGGGATGGATATCTGAACTTACTCATCCAGAATTTGTCTTCCTTTTGGCCTTCGTCGGAAACATCATTATCTTCCTATTTTGTCGTTATAGT
>DASQIV010000743.1:0-3632 GCA_035631415.1 Pseudoneobacillus sp.
ATCGGCATGGGGTCTACAATCTTAGATGGGGTTGAAATTGGGAAAGAATGTATAATTGGTGCTAATACATTAATTTCTAATGGTAAAAAAATACCTCCACGTTCGCTTGTTGTTGGTTCACCTGGAAAAGTCGTACGAGAACTAACAGACAAGGATTTAGAATTGATACAGCTTTCGATTGATTCTTACGTTCAAAAAGGAAAAGAATATAAACTAGCTTTAAAAGCAATAAAATAAAAACCGTATTCCTGTGCAAGCACAGGGGTACGGTTTTTACATGTTATTCAATCATATAAGGATGGTCCATGACATCATAATCTTCATTCTTTTGATCTAGTTCATTGCCCTCTTGAAAAACACTTTCAAAAAATCGTAAAGCAGGCTCAGCTAATTCTTTATAATACTCACTAAACAATGCTGCAGCATGTCCACCAAGCCATTTTTCTGGCAGCAGTTCTTCTGGTAGCCCCGGGTCAACGAATAAAAATTTCCGATATTCGTGGACCAGTTTTGTTCTTTCCACGAAGCACTCCGCATCCGTCATTTGGCCCTTTTGTATTTTATTTCGATCAATCACATATTTTTGTGAATATTCTCCAATAAACTCTTGGTACTTTTGATTGATTTCTTCTAAGTTCCAGCTTTTTTCTACGATATTTTTATCATCATGAGGACCTTTATATTCAGCGATAAAAAAGTCCACATAAGTGGCAATATCATACTTATCTATCAAATCTTGTACTTGTTTTTCGAGCATATTTGCAGATACCCAGCAGCTATTGGACATCGTTCCGAATCCGCTCCAAACTAGCTCCTTACGTAGTTCATCACGTATACTTCGGATTTCTTCAGGAATGGAGTACATGAAAATGCGCCACTTCCCATCCCATTTTTCAGGCTTTAACTTGAAAATACGCTGGGATGCTTCCTCTATTCTTCTTACTCCACGCTCTGATAAGGAATAATAGCTTTTATTTCCGATTTTCTCCGCCTGAACCCAGCCTTGTTTATTCATTCTCGAAATAGCTGCACGAACGGATTGATCATTATGACCAAACTCATGTAAAAACCGAATTAAACTACCAATCCAAATTTTATTTCCATAATGGGAAATATAATCTCCATATAATGTAAAAATCATCGATCTAGTATTCACCGTTGCATTCATCCTCTTTCCGTCCACTCTAATCAAGCTTAAAACTATTTTACTAAAAATCAGAGAAATAGAAAATATTTTTTGAAAATAATAACAAAAAGCGAAAGCGACTTGATCAGGGAAAAAATAAGTTCATTTTTTCCTAGCCCCGACAAGCAAATGTTCTGTAACCCAAGAAGTCGTTTTTTTGACTTCATGGGTTACAGGTTATTTGACCTCGAGGGGCTAGGCAGGAAGAAACGAACTACTTTCTTCCCCGCTGGAGCTGGATTACATTAACTGATAATTTACAGTGACAAAAGAACCACAGAGTGGTCTGTGGTTTGATGGTAAGCACTATTTCCCTGTAAAAACTGGCTTTCTTTTTTCATTAAAGGCTGCAAGAGCCTCTAATCGATCGCTTGTTGGGATGGTCACTTCATAGGCCTTTGACTCAATCTCTAACCCAGTTAAAATATCAACAGTACTACCTTGTTGAATGGCGAATTTGGCTTGTTTTACTGCAATCGGAGCGTTTTGTAATATTTCGTTCGCTAGCTTTTCACAGGAGGATAGTAGGCTATTTTTTGAAACCACCTTTGTTAAAATTCCGTAATGGAAGGCTTCATAAGCAGATATTTTTCGAGCAGTAAAAATAAGCTCTTTCGCTTTCATTTCCCCTATTAATCTAGTTAATCGCTGCGTTCCACCAGCACCAGGAATAATCCCCCAACTAACTTCTGTTAAACCCATTTTCGTTTGTTCAACGGCAAATCGAAAGTCACAGGCTAAAAGGAGTTCAAAGCCTCCACCAAAAGCAAAACCATTCACGGCTGCAATGGTTGGTTGCGGAAGGTCTGCAACTGCTTGAAAAACCTCACGAATTTTTCGTACATTTCGTTTTACTTCAGGCTCGGAAAGTCCTTGACGCTCCTTTAAGTCTGCACCAGCACTAAAGGCTTTATCTCCAGCTCCCGTAAAAATGACCACTCGCACCTCTTGATTAGTGGACAACGAATCGACCAATTCACCAAGCTCGCGAAGAGTTTCATAATTGAAGCAATTTAAAACCTCTGGCCGATTAATTGTCACATAGGCAATATAATTTTTTACTTCAAGGAGAATGTTTTCCATCTTCTTCCCTCCTTATTCATGCGAAACGTTTTCGATAATGGTAGAAATTCCTTGGCCAACCCCAACACACATAGTGGCTAAGCCATAACGGGAACCGCGTCTTTTCATTTCATAGATGAGGGTAGTTAAAATCCTTGCTCCACTTGCCCCTAGTGGATGACCAAAGGCAATCGCACCACCGTTTACATTTACTTTATCTTTATTCAGACCTAACTCACGAATACAAGCTAACGATTGTGACGCAAAGGCTTCATTCAGTTCAATTAAATCAAGATCATCAATGGAAAGGTTAGATCGATTCAACGCTTTACGTGTTGATTCAATTGGACCCAATCCCATGCAGGATGGCTCCACTCCAGCCACCGCTGAAACGACATACTTCGCTAAAGGTTTTATCCCTAAACGTTCAGCTTTTTCTGCGCTCATTAATAAAAGCGCAGCCGCTCCGTCGTTGACACCTGAAGCATTTCCTGCTGTGACAGATCCATTAGGAAAAAGAGGTTTTAATTTTGCTAGTTTCTCTAATGTTGTGTCAGGACGGGGATGTTCGTCCGTTTCGATCGTATATAAATTCCCTTTTCGGTCTTTGTATTTTACTGCTACGATTTCTTCTTGAAAAATTGAACTAGAAATAGCATTGGATGCCTTTTGCTGACTTTCAAAAGCAAACAAATCTTGGTCCTCGCGTGAGATATCATATTTCTTCGCCACATTTTCAGCCGTTTCAGGCATGCTATCGACACCGAACATCTCTTTCAGTAAGGGGTTTGTAAATCTCCATCCGATAGTTGTATCGAACATTTCCATATTGCCACGAGGGAAATCATCGCTGGGCTTCGCCATCACAAATGGCGCTCTTGTCATGCTCTCTGTTCCACCCGCGATAAAAATATCCCCTTCACCAGCCATAATCGCTCTTGCCGCGTAGTTGACTGCATCTAAACCAGATCCACACAGACGGTTGACAGTCGTTCCAGCCACCTCAATCGGTAGCCCTGCTAAAAGCGCAGACATACGTGCCACATTTCGATTATCTTCCCCAGCTTGATTGGCGTTTCCAAGCACAACTTCTTCGATTTGTTTCGGATTTATCATGGGGTTCCGTTCTATTAACGCTTTAATAACAATGGCTCCTAAATCGTCCGGGCGAATGTTTTTTAATGCCCCCTTGTACCGTCCGAAAGGAGTACGAACGGCATCAATAATGACTACTTCTATCATTCATAACCCTACCTTCTACTCTGATTTACGATAATCGTACACGCCACGTCCCGCTTTTCTTCCTAATCTTCCTGCTTTTACATATTGCTCTAATAAAGGGGCTGGACGATACTTTTCTCCCAGCTTTTCATGTAAATATTTT
>DASQIV010000744.1:0-3103 GCA_035631415.1 Pseudoneobacillus sp.
AAAACAATTATTTAAAGCTTATCAAAATGCAGCATCAAATATTCCGCCCATTCAAAAGGAAACGATTATTTGGACAGCATCTCCACACATAGGAATAACAAGTAAGCAAGCCCATCCCTCTTTTAAACCCCTGGGACCAAAAGGGTCAAATCTTTTTGGTTGGCAATATGGAATCGAAGCCAAAACTTGCAATATCGACACCAACCTCTTTTCAGATAAACTAATCCCATACACATGGTAACGCATTAAAGCAGTGGGGGTCTAACCCCCACTGCTTTAATGCGTTGCATTGATGTACCTTTTTTATTATTTAATGATTTGGTCGATTATATCTGCTTGTTCTTGTTCAGCCATTTCACTAGATATGATTTCGTCCTTCTCTAGTTTACGGATGGCTTCATGTTCAGCGTAAAGTAATCGTTTTCGCAGACCATCAATCTGTGTTTCTTTCATACGAGGAAATCTGGTGAATAATTCATCTATTTTACCTTTAATAATCTGTATTTTATCTTCATACTCTTCAGACATTTCCCTTGATACTGTTTCAGTGATGTATAATTTTTGCTTTACGCTTTGAATCTCATTCAACGCTGTCTCATAACGATACAACTTAGCCAAAAGCTTTTCATATTCATAGGTCTCTTCCTCTAGCTTCGTCATTCTAAAAAATCTTATTAATGGCTTTATTGATAACCCTTGTACAATAAGCGAAAAGAGAACAACACTAAACGCCAGTACTAATAAATCTTCACGCGCAGGAAAATCTCTTGGAAGGCTAAGCACTAACGCAATAGATAAGGAACCCTTTAACCCGCCCCAATTTATTATATGCTTCCATTCAGTGGGGAAGTTTTTTGAAAATGCAAGACTTACATAAACGGCAATGCTCCTTGCAATCAACACAAGCAAAATAGATGCAGCGATTATCCCCCATTTATCTAAAATAGAAATTCTGGTAATTTCTAATCCTATCATCAAGAAAACAACAGAATTAGCTAAAAGAGCCGTAACTTCCCAAAAATTATTGATATTTAATTTAGTTGTCGGTGTCATTCCTATTCTTGCACCGAAATTCCCAAAAATAATGGCGGCTACAACCACTGCGATCACACCTGAAGCATGTACACTTTCTGCTAACAGAAATGAGCCATAAAATAGAATGACACTAAAAATAATTTCTAATGGATAGTCATCATAAAACTTTGTTAAAATGGAAAATCCATATCCTAATGCTCCACCAATGATCAATCCTAATGAAATAACCTTAATAAACTCCCAAAAACCCATTCCGAATCCTACCCAACCAGCATCTATATACGTTAAAAGATAGAAGGCTGAGATTTTAAATAAGACTACTGCAAGACCATCATTAAAAAGACTTTCACCCTCAATTACTATAGCTAATCGTTTCTTTACACCTACACTTTTAAAAATCGAAAGTACGCTAACTGGATCAGTAGCACTCATCAATGCCGCAAATACAAAAGAACTTGATAATGGTAATCCCAAAAAGTAATAGCCAGTAAAACCTATTATGATAAAAGATAATAATGTAGCCACAAATGAAAGAGTCAAAATTGGTTTTTTATTATCCCTCAATTGATGAAAGGGTAACTTTAGTCCAGCCTCACCTAATAAAGCAGGTAAAAATAGAGTTATAATCACAAAATTAAAAATCTCCCCTTCCGTGATAAAGTGTTTTACAGGATTAAGAAAGGGAATATTTAACAATCCAATAATGGCACCTACAATAACTAAAGCGATTGGGTAAGGCTGGTTAAATTTTTTCGCAATAGCCGTAACACCTGCTGCAATCATCACTAATACTAAACTTAATTCAAACACATTATGTAAATCTATCTCATTCATCAAAGTCCCCCTTTATCCATATCCATTATTTATCCTCCTTAATAGGCTTGAAACTTTTCTATTAGTATTCCGTATATACAAATAGGAAAAATCCTTCTATTGTATTATTTTAAAAACAAGATTACACTATATACATTCGTTTTAAAAATGAGGTGAGACTAATGTTTGAATTTTTGATGGAATTAACAGAATTTAACACTCTCGATGCAATTTATACAGGAATCATTCTTGGTCTTGCCATAAAATACGTTTGGTCATCGATAAAATATGAATATTGGGATTCTACTTCATTTTCAAATGACTTAAATGGGCGTAGAATTCAATCTCCAAGAATCGTATTAAAAAATTACTCAACGAAATCCAACTTATTAGTGAATTGGATTATCCAAATTGTCAGGAGAAAAGAAACACCTTCTGATGAAACTGACAGTATCGTTTTCCTTCATCCATAAATAAAAATTAGGAGGATATGGAAAAACGATGAAAAAATATTTAGCAATTGTCATGACTTTCCTTATATTTACTTTAACAGGTTGCTCAGCCAATAATAGTAAGGACCCATCTATGTTTCAGCATTATTTAGTAGGACCTTTTAAAACTTCCATACATTTTACAGCTGATTTATTTGGCGGAAATTTTGGTATCGCGATAATTTTATTAACATTAGCTGTCCGATTTGCATTATTACCATTAATGTTAAGACAATATAAAACACAATCAGAGATGAAAGTAAAAATGGATCGTTTAAAACCTGAAATGGACGACATCCAGAAGCGCTTAAAATCTGAAAAGGATGAAAAGAAAAAGCAAGAAATTCAAAAAGAAATGATGGGCTTATATTCAAAACATGGGGTAAATCCGTTAGCAATGGGATGTTTACCAGTTTTAATACAAATGCCTATCTTAATGGGCTTCTATTATGCAATCAGAAGTTCTGAAGAGATTGCAAGTCATTCGTTTTTATGGTTTAGTCTTGGCCAACCTGATATAGTTATTACCTTAATAGCTGGTGTCATTTATTATTTCCAATTTAAAGTTTCACAATCAAATATGCCAGTTCAACAGCAACAGCAAATGAAATTTATGGGGCTAATGTCGCCCTTAATGATTGTCTTCTTTTCTTTTAAAGCACCTGCAGCCCTTCCATTATATTGGACGGTCGGTGGTCTCTTCTTAATTATTCAAACAATGATAGGGAGAAAAATGTACCCTACTGTTAAAACGGAAGATGTTA
>DASQIV010000745.1:0-4311 GCA_035631415.1 Pseudoneobacillus sp.
ATGTAAATATTTTAAGTTATTAAGCCTAGTATCTAATCCTACTAAATCGCCAAGCTCGAAAGGTCCCATGGGATAATTGAGTCCTAGTTTAATAGCTTTATCTATTTCCTCAGGAGATCCGACTCCCTCTTGAAGCATATAAAAAGCTTCATTCCCAACTAGCGCGCTTATTCGACTTGTCACAAAACCAGGGAATTCATTGATCGTGACGGTTTCTTTCCCCATTCTTTCAGCAGCCTGCTTCACTATTTCTACCGTTTCATCACTTGTTTCCAATCCGCGAACCATCTCCACTAGCCGCATTTTTTGGACTGGATTGAAAAAATGCATGGCCATTACTTTATCTGGACGCTTTGTATAAGAACCAATTTCAGTCGGGCTCATAGTAGAGGTGTTTGAAGCAAAAATGCATTCTGATGAGGCATGTTGATCAATCACCTCAAAAATGGATTTCTTAATTTCCGCTACTTCTGGAACAGCCTCAATAACAAGTCCCGCTTCTTTCACAGCTGGAATAAGGTGATTAGAGTAGGATAATAATGCACGGGCTTGATCTGCGTTTTGTTGCGATATTTTATCCCTTTGAATGGCTTTTTCAAAAATTAGATTAATTTCCTTTTCTGCACTCCTTAGCTGCTGTTCATTTATATCAACAAGCGTTGTAGTGAATCCACCGACTGCACTAACATAAGCAATTCCTCGTCCCATTACGCCTGAACCGATAACAACGATATTTTGCATGACCCTTACCTCCTTTTCGATGGAAAAAGAAGAGAAGCACTCATATAAATCAGAGTGCTCTCTTCGATCTATTCTATAGTCCAAATGGGTTTAGCGGACGACTTCCAAAATAGGAAATTACACTTTTTGTTTCACAGTATAAATCAAGCGTTTCGATACATAATTCACGACCGAACCCTGATTGCTTGTAACCACCAAATGGCGTTCCAGGGAACGCGGAGAATGGACAATTCACCATCACGATACCAGCTTGGATTTGTTTTGATACACGAGTTGCACGAGCATAATCCGTTGTCCATATTGCAGAACCTAAACCGTATTCGCTATTGTTGGCACGTTTAACGACTTCTTTTTCATCCTTAAACGGCAATACCACAACTACTGGTCCGAAGATTTCCTCTTTCACAACCTTCATATCATCTGTAACATTGGCGATAATGGTTGGTTCATACCAGAATCCGTTTTCGAAGCCTTCCACTTTCGCTTCTTTGCCTCCAGTTACGATCGTCGCTCCCTCTTGGATAGCTGATTGCACATAACCGTCGATCACTTCTAATTGTTCACGGCTAATAATTGCCCCAACATGAGTTTCCTTCGCTAATGGATTTCCAAGTTGTAGCTTTTTCGTTTTTTCTACGAATTTTTCCATAAAGGCATCATAGATATCCTCTTGAACATATAGACGAGAACGAGCTTCACAGGACTGACCTGTATTGTAGAAAATGCCAAATAAAGAACCATCAACAGCAGCATCTAAATCAGCATCGGCGAAAACGATATTCGGTGATTTTCCACCTAATTCAAGCGTTACTCTCTTTAACGTTTCAGAAGCTCTTGCCATAATATTTTTTCCGATAGGTGTTGAGCCAGTGAACGCTACTTTATCCACTTGCGGATGCTCTACTAAGTAGTTTCCGATTTCAGAACCAGCTCCAGGAACGATATTGACAACCCCTGCAGGAACTCCAGCTTCTAAGCAGATTTCACCAAGGACGATAGCTGTAAGCGGAGTTAAAGTTGCAGGTTTAACAACTACTGAACATCCAACTGCAATAGCAGGAGCAATTTTCCATGCCGCCATCATTAACGGATAGTTCCAAGGGATAATTTGAGCACAAACCCCTACTGGTTCTTTCTCCGTAATGTTTTGGAACTGACCTGGCATACTATTGTTTGCACCACGATGACTAACAATAGCACCAGCATAGAATTCAAAATCTTCAATCGCTTGCATAACTTGACCTTGAGCCGCACCAAGAGATTTACCTGTATCTAAAATCTCTAATTCTACTAATTCATTAAAACGTGCACGCATAATCGATGCAATTTTATTAAGTGTTCTAGATCTTTTGTTAACAGGAGATTGACGCCATTTTCCTAGGTCAAAAGCATTTCGTGCCGCTTGAACCGCACGTTCTGCATCCTCTTTTGTAGCCTTTGCGATTTTTGCAATAGGTTCCCCAGTTGCTGGATTGAATGTTATGTACGTTTCGCCAGTGCTGCTTTCAACGCGTTCACCATTAATTATCATCCAGTACGTATCACGTTTTGTTTCTAACTGTTCAAATTTTTGCTCTTTAACAAATGTCATTTTCTTCACTCCTTTTTTTAAATACCTTTAAATTCAGGTTTTCTTTTTTCTAAAAAGGCTTGCACACCCTCGACGTGATCAGCTGTTAATCCAGCTATTCGCTGTCCTTGAGCATCAAGCTCTAAAAATTCGTCATAGCTTACATTCCAACTTGCTTGTAAATTCCTTTTGATCAATGCAATAGCTTTTGTCGGCATATTTGCAAGACGTTCCGCGAATTGAGTGACCTCAGCCTCGAAGGTATCCAATGAGACAACCTTTGTTACTAAGCCTAATCGATTAGCATCTTCTGCTGTAATTTTTTCACCTAAAACAGCTAACTCCAATGCTTTTGCGTGCCCAATTAACCTTGGGAGAAAATAAAGATTCCCTGAATCCGGTACGAGTCCGACATGGATAAATGCTTGAACAAAGCTCGCCTTGTCACTTGCAATACGGAAATCACAGGCAAGTGCTAAACTAAAGCCAGCGCCTGCTGCAACCCCGTTGACAGCTGCAATGAGAGGTTTTTCGCATTTGGCTAATGACTTCATCATTGGATTATAATGCTGACGCAGCACTTCTCCATGATCCATATTCTCGTCCACATCACCTAAATCCTGACCAGAACAAAATGCACGTCCAGCCCCAGTGATTACAATGGCACGGACTTCTACATCTTTGGAAGCTTCTCTTATCGCTTTTTCTATTTCTTTATTTAACTGTTTAGTAAAGGCATTTAGTTTATCGGGGCGATTTAACGTCAGCCACGCGACTTTATTCCGCACAGCATATTGAATCGTTTCAAACATGTCTGACACCCCTTATCTACCTTTGAAATCAGGCTTTCTTTTTTCGATAAAAGCTTTCATTCCTTCTTTTTGATCCTCCGTAGAGAATAAAAGCGAGAAATTCTTTCTTTCAAATTGCATTCCTTCATACAAGGAATGATCCACCGCTTTTAAAACGGCTTCTTTAATGTAACGAATCGAAATGGGTGGTTGTTTCGCAAGAGTATGTGCAAACTTGATAGCTTCTTCAAAAAGAACTTCTTTAGAAATAAGTTTGTTTACAATTCCAAATTGAGCAGCCTCTTGGGCGGAAATCCTTGCACCTGTTAATAGCCATTCCAATGCTTTTGTTTTTCCAACAAGCTTAGTTAACCGTTGGGTACCACCCGCTCCTGGCATGATACCAAGATTAACTTCAGGAAAACCGAATTCCGCATCATTTGCAGCCCATAATAAGTCACAGCAAAGAGCTAATTCAAAGGCTCCACCAAGCGCAAATCCGTGAACAACACCGATTACAGGCTTCTTAATCCAGGCAATTCGATCCCAATCGGTAAATTGATTGAGTAGCTCTAATTCTGTAGAATTAACGGATGCCATTTCATCAATATCTGCACCAGCAGCAAAAGCCCTCCCAACTCCGCTTAGTAAAATCACTCGAATGTTGTTGTCTCGATCGAAGTCTTCAAGTGCATGAAGAATTTCTGAAACCATACGACGATTTAACGCATTCAGAACTTTAGGTCGATTTAACTGAATGTGTGCAATCGGACCATCTGTACTGGTTAATATATTTTGATACGTATTACTCATTCACTTCCTCACCAATCATCATGGTGATAATGTCACCTGCAAATGACATAGCATCTTTTCCAGATGCCTTAGCTTCCTCCGATTTCATTGCCGTTTTAAAAGAAGCCATGTCATCATAATACATTTCACACATTAAATAGTATTTACCTTCACCGCCCATTGGACTGCCGATTACCTTTGTGACTTCCATCTTGCGTAAACCAGGGATTTTAGTTGTTAATGGCGCGTGAACATTGTAATAGTGGTCGTCAAAAGCTTCCTTATTCTCTGGGTGTTTGTATAAAGCGATCATTTTAATCATATTTTCATCTCCTAGGTTTGTTTTTTTCGGTTCATTGCAACTCATTTATATGCTAATCTAATAAACTTTTATTCTTGGAATGACTTCAATCTCTT